>NZ_JBHJXS010000001.1:948957-1088471 GCF_042269265.1 Nocardia sp. NPDC056000
GGAGCGTCACCTCTTACGCGGGCAGACTGCCAGGAGCTACCACAACGAGTGAATCGGCTAGGGGCTGAACGGTTCCTGGCAGATGCCGCAGAGGATCGGTCCGGCGGCGATGATTTTCTTGTGTGCCCGGATGCGGCGGGGTGGCTGGCATTGGCAGAGCAAGGGTTGGCCGTTGCGATCAGGCTCGGCAGCTGCCGTGTCTTCGTTGTCTTCGTCCTCGCTCTCGTCGGCCGCGGCAGCAGGGTCGGTGTCCTCGGCGGTGTGCTCGGGCCGGCGGTGGGCGACGATCGCACGCTCGAGGATCGTGATCTCGCGCTGGTACCCGGTCGTGGTGGCCTCGGGCAGGGTGGTCAATGACCATCCGGAGTGGGGGTGGCGGGCGGTGGTGAGGCCGATTTCCTCGGCGATCTGTTTGAACTTCTTGTTGTGATAGCGGCCGTTGTCGCTGGCGGCGTTGATCTCTCGGGTCTGGGCGATGCCGTGGACCGCTTCGTGGAGCAGGGTGGCGAGCACGTCCTGGGCGCCGCCGGCGAGTCCTTCGGCGCCGATGAACAGCTCCGGTAGCCATTGGCCGCGGTGTTCCCAGCGGTCGGGCCCGAAGTGCCCGCGCCGCACGCTGCGCCCGCGTCCGGTCGAGCCCGAGGCGATGGACACGACCGCTTCGGGGACGTCGGGGTGGTGGGCGCGGATGCCGTCCCACACCTGATCGATTGCTGTGGCCAACGGTCCACCGATGGGCATCTGAAACCTCCATCAGAAAAGGGATTCACCGCATAAGAAGGGACCGAGAATCGGTCGCGGGAGATACCTCCATTCTATCGCGCGATACCCGCTTAAGCGGGTATCCGATATTGCGACAAGGCAACTTTCACGCGCTACGGCGGATCCACTCCCCTGGTACCTTGCAGGTGAAAGTGCAAGTGCAACAGTCAATTCCGTAGATGTTTCGGATCGGGGTGATCTGTCGGTGGTCGCGGCTACCGTTGTGCGGGTACGTATTTCGTGACTGTCGGGGGCGGGGCATGGACGAATCCAGCACTGCTGAGCAGTGTTTCGCGCTAGAGATGACCGCGGCGCTAGGGCGGTACGACGAGTTCATCGATATCGCGGTGGAGGAGAACTTCGCGACCTGGCACAAGACCGCCGGGCTGGTGTGTCTGGTGTGCCGGCATCCGGTCGTGGTCTACCGCTCGCAGGCCCACAACCCGTTTGTCCGTCATAGCAGCGGCCATGGGGTCGATGTGAGTGCCAAGGTCCGCAAGGCCGCGGGTGAGACGTTCCAGCATCTGCGGTTCAAGTACTGGGTCCGTGACGAACTCCGGGCGCGGGGCGTCGCTGCCGAGATCGAGGTGTGGCAGGACGGGCGCCGCCCGGACGTGTTCGGCACGCGGGACGGCCGTGGGTACGCGGTTGAAATCCAGTGGTCGCCACTGACTGTCGAGGAAGCCCGTGCTCGTACCGTCCATCACCGTGGCGCCGGCGCTGACGAGGTGGTGTGGCTGACCCGTTCCTGCACCTGGGTCGAGCAGCTGCCCGCGCTCGGGATCAAGAGCTTCACCCCCGCCGCGGGCGGGCATTACTTCGCGCACACCGGATACCTGCGCCATGGCCGCCGCGCCGAGTTGCGGGTCGAGCCGGTCGCGGTACGTCAGTTCTTCGACGCCTGGCTCGCGGGTGAACTCGCCTGGGGATACCGAGAGACCGAGAAAGCAGGGTGGGCCACCGTGACCGACTGGACCGCATACACCGCCGAGCAGGCCGAGAACATTGAGCAGATGCGCCGCAGGGTCGAGGTCGCCGACAAGCGAAACGCGATGCAGGGGAACGCGATCCGCAAGCAGAACGAACGCATCGACGCCCTCACCGCGCAGAGCAGCCGGTACAAGCGCGACCTCGATACCCGCACCGCTGAACGCGACACCGTCCGCACCGAGCTCGGCACCGCGAACGATGGTCTGGCCCAAGCCAGCCAGACCATCACCGGACTCGACACCACCCTGGAAAGGATGCGCAAGAGCGTCGAGTCCGCCCAGGCCGAGGCTGCGCGAAGTGCCGAGCAGTATCGAAGTGCCGCTGCCGATCTCGCTGCCCGTACCCGGCTCGCGCGAATCCTGGTGGTGATCGCCTTCGCGTTCGCCATCGCAGCCATCGCGGGATGGCTCTTTTGACCATCGCCACAACAACAGGAGGGACGCCAATGGCACCGAGGAACCGCTACCGAAAGAACTGCGCGGAGTGCGACAGAATGGTGGGGGAAAAGGAAGGATTTCTGTTCGGCCGGAATGACGATGTGGTGCATGAGGACTGCGTGCACTGGGGGTATGGCGTCGCCCGTGGTTACTTCCCGGACGGACCCCGCCCGGTCCGGTCGGTGCCGTTGCTGCCCGAGGGTGATCAGCGATGAGTGAGCTACGGCAGCAACTCACAGACGCTGTTGCCGCTTTGGAGCACCAGCGCGCACCCCTCGATTCTGAAGCGCTGAAATCGATGCGTGACCAGCTGGAACGGCTGGCGTTGCGTCTGAAAGATGTCCTCGATCAGCCCAATCGTTCCGAGCTGAACCAACTCCACGCCCGCGCCGTCGCGCTGTGGAGCAGCGCCTGGCACCATGCGCTATACCCCACCGTGCTCAAGCGGCCCGGAACGGTCGAGTCCCGTGGAACTCGAACCACCCGACCGGCCCGAGCCGTGGGAGTGGGACGGATTCGACCGGTAGCCCGTGCCCGAGCGCACCAACTTCGACAGGAAGGGAAAGCTCGGCACAGACATTCGGTCGCACGGGAACCGCGGACCCGGGCCCTGCGTCTACTCCGGCATGGACTTTGATTCGCCCGTTGACGGGTTCGGTACGGACGCTAGCCTGTTCGACTTGGACATGTCCGCGGAGGCAGATGTGTACGTGCTGGTGGCATCGGAGTGGGGTCCAGATCCGAGGCAGACCGGGCCGCGTCGGCGCCGCCATGACCGAGGTCCCTGGATAGACGAATAGTTATGGTGCAGCACGGCGTTGGTTTCATGGTCTCGGTCTTGGACGTGAGTTGTTCGGTTCGTCGATCGGTCGTGCATTGTTGACGGTTGCTGTACCGGTGGGTCGGCAAGTATTTGTCGGGGAGCAGTTGGTCGGAGCCTATTGGCTGACAGCGGCAGCGGGCGTAGACACGAAATCCCTTGCTACCCAAGGTACCTAGGCGATGTAGGTGTAGGTGTAGATTGCTCCCATGTCACTGGGGGCTGATCTTGCCGAGGTTCTCGATATTCAGGTTAAGCGCACGTCGGATCCGAAGGATCCGGTCATGCGGGAGCGTAGGGTGTTGGTCGAAAAGCGGATTCCCGCTGCGCTTGAACAGATCTTGCAGCCGATCGAGCCGACTCTCAGGGCTGAGGGAAGTAGCGGGAAGGGCGCTCCCGCTGAAGTCCCGTGGACCCGCTTCTATGATCCGGAACTGAGTGGGCGAGCAGGAATCGGATGGTATGTGGTCTACCTGTTCAGTGCCTCCGGCAACGCGGTCTATCTGTCGTTGAACCAGGGAACCACCACGTGGGTTCCCGACAAGGACGACTTTGTCTTCCGAACGGTCGAGGAGTTGGAAGCCCGAGTCGAATCGGCGCGCACGATCCTGAGGACCTCAGGGCTGCAAAGCCACTTCGACGGGATCGACCTCAAAGCCAAACAGCGGCTGGGGCGCGCCTATCAGGCCGGCAATGTGCACGCAATCCGCTATACCGCCTCAGACCTTGGATCGGACCAAACCTTGGCCACCGATATCCGCAGGATGGCGGAAATGCTGGATCTGCTGTACGAGAGTCAGATGCGGGGGGTCGATTTCGATCGACCCGACGAGTTGGACCTCGATCAATTCCGGATCCGGGCACCACGGCGGACTTCCAGTTCTGTGGCCGCGGGCGCCGGTATCGAGGTCACCGCAGGTGTTACTGCCGAGGTGAGTGTTTGGACTCCGGATGTCGTGTTGCCGTCGGTGACCGACGACGATACAACGGGGCCGGACATGCTCGGTGTCGACGCCGATGCGCGCGCCCTGGCTGCGGTGATCGCTGCGAAGCAGGTCGTCCCACCGTTGGCAGTGGCCCTGTATGGGGAGTGGGGCAGCGGTAAGACCTACTTCATGCACCGGGTCGAGGCGCACATCAAGCGGTTCGGACGTGGCGATCGTGACGGTCGCGTCTTCGAACCCGCCACCGGCCATATCCGGTTCAAGGCATGGCATTACGAGCGCGGACATCTGATGGCCAGCCTGCACAAGCAGATCTTCGAAGCCCTCGATTTTCGTGGCCCACGTGCCCCACGGGAGGTATGGGAGGCCGACCGTCGTGTCGAGAAGGTCAAACACGAACTCGCAGACGCGACGAGCGAGGTTACCGCCGCGGAAGCAGCGCACGGGGAGCTGCAACAGCAAATCGAGGCTGCCCGTAGTCGCCACGATGACCAACTCGCAGAGTTGAAATCGATTACCGTGTCAGATATTTGGGCGCAGGCCAAGTCCGATCCGAAGCTGCAGGAACAGATCGAGGCGGCCTCGAAGGCGCTGAACTTGCCGGCCGCGCAGGACAGTGCGTTGGACTTGATGCGGACCGCGCGCGAGGTTCAAGCGCTCGGTACCCGGATCAAGGTGCTGGGCACGCCCGGCCGCCGCTGGTGGTCGTCGCCTCTGCTCGGCGCAGCGGCGGCGGTGCTGCTGGCATTGGCGCTGACCGCGGTGATCGGTTCGGGATTGTCGGACTCTCTCCGTTCGATGGGCACCGCGATCGGAGTCGCGGCCTCGCTCGCTTCTGGCCTCGCCACCGGCGTCGCCAGGCAGATCGGTATCGTCCGTCGGTTCCTTGAGCCTGCCGAGAAATTGCAGGCGGTCATCGAGGAACGGCTTGAGGCCAAACGCGCTGAACAACAGAACGAAATCAACGAGCTCGAAACACAACTCACCGCCGCCGAACAGGCACTGATGGCGGCTGTCGCGGACCAGGAGACCAAACAGCGCGAACTCGATGACGCCAAACATCGACGCGATGAACTCACCCCCGCACTGATCCTGCAGCGGTTCATCACCGACCGGGCCCAGACTTCGGAATACGACGAAGACCTGGGAATCGTTACTCGGGTCCATCAGGATCTGTATGAGCTGAGTCAATGCCTCAATGCGGCACTGGCAGACCAGGATTCGGTCCTCAAACGAATCGTGCTCTATATCGACGACCTTGACCGCTGCTCACCGACAACCGTCGTCGCGGTACTCGAAGCCGTACATCTGTTCCTGGCGTTGCCACACTTCGTCGTGATCGTGGGAGTTGACCACCGCAGCCTCGAAACCTCGCTCCGATCCGTCCACCATGAACTCATGACCGGCCAGCCCGAAGCCGCAACACCCGCCGACTACCTGGAGAAAATCTTCCGACTCACCTTCACCCTGCCGCCGATGACCCAAGACGGTTGCCGGGCGATCCTTACCGATGCGATCAATCGTCTGCCCGTCGTCGAAGACTTCGAAATCGGCGGCCCAGCACCAGAAGACGATCCCGATGCCGTGCCCGATGAAGCCATCGAAGGAGCCGGCTCGCCTTCCCATCCAGAGCAAGATTCCCTCCCTGCTAGGGAGTCCGTTCGCCGAGACGAGCAGCAGGACGAGCCCGACCTCGATCCCTATGTGATTCGGTCGTTGGACATCACCGACAACGACCGCGAACTTCTTAGCCGGGTCGCGCCCCTGGTAGCGACTACTCCGCGGCGAGCCAAACGGTTCCTCACCATCTACGCCGTGGTCCGCGCGCGTCTCGCTGGAATCGACTACGACCCCGCCGCCATCGTCCTGTTGGTGGCCGCCCTGGTTGGTGCGCCCAATACTTTGGGACGGAAGTTGCGACAAGTCGATTCTGCGGCAGCAGTAGGGGTGTCGTTCCAGGCCTTCGTCGGTGACGGCATCCACGATCAACGCTATCTGGCCGAGTCAGTCCGAGTCGCACAGTTCACAGAGGCTGCCGGCGAACTAATGAACGTCCCTGTGGCAGCAGTCATCGCTCACCGTCAGGAGATCACCCCCTACACGATCGGGATTAACCACGATGTGCTGGACCTCTCCGCGATTCCCGCGGGAGGGAATTGAGCTGACAGAGCTTGCTTTTTCCTGCATCAACCGACGGATTCGGGTGCAGTGTCGGCGAGTTCGGTGGCGGTGAGGGTGGTGATGATGTGATCGGCCGCGAATGGCGAACAGGCAGGATCTAATCCCCTCCCCCACGCTGGAGGTGGCATAGATCGATCCCACGAACACCCGTCGAGTACTCGCTCATCGCCATTGGAGGACACCTGACCTCAGGCTCCGTTGACTCTTACGGCCATGGGAGGTCCTATGTTGCACGTTCGTGTACCGCGCTGCCTGAAGCGTGGCTCAGTCAGTGCTGCCGGCACCAGGCTCCGCATCGGCTGGAATGAGTGCGCTCACGCGCGCGGGGAACGGGTAGCGACCAGGCACGTCATCAATCGATTGGACAGTGGCGATCTCGCCCGCCACGTCCAGGACCTCGAATATCGAAACTCCGCCAACTACCAGCAGCACCCGATCGCCCACGTTCACCATCGGTGCAGCCTATCGCGAGATACCGTCCGGCCTGTGCAATTATCGAATGCGTGTTCGAGTATTGGAATGGAGACTTCGCTGCCGCGTCGCGCCGCGTCATTGACCCGCCGATGCCGGTGCTAGTCGCACTCGGCACCGTACTCCCGCCTCAGGGCGGGCTCCGGCGTGACGAGATATCGCTGCGCATCAAGTCCAGTGCGCTCGATCTCACTGGCACCGTACCGGGCTGGCTTTATGCCTGGGCGCAATGCACTGACGCGTCCTGGATCGGGCTGACCCTATTCGCAATCCCAACCGCGGACGGGCGCGGCCGGATCGAAACCCGGCAGTGGGTACCGGCCCGGGCGCTCGCGCGCCCGAAGCCTCGGAACCGATAGTCGCCTACTCGTTCGCGACCTGACGAGCGAGGATGCGTGCCCTCCGGCGATCGGCGGTGCGCCCGTAGGTGAGTTGCAGTCGCATGCGCAGCCGCGCCGCGTTCCACCGCTCAGGCACACCACTCGAACTCGGCCACAGCTCAACGACGTTCGCCCACTCAGTCACATCCAGTTGGACGAAAAGAACGCCCGAGTGGTTCCCCGATGACGGAAGTGCGTCCGAGTGAGTAGAGAATTCGCGCCGCTACCAGCTGCGCCGATCGGCTACGGCAAGTGGCGGCTCGAAAGAGGGATGGCACAGCGAGGCGTCTCGAACTGCCCCGCTCACCCGAGGACCGCCGATCAGATCCGTTACCGTTGGTTGGGGCGGCCGGTTGTGGCGCGCCAACGCCGAAGGGACGGTAGTGACAGAGTTGACAAGCTCCAACGAAGTTCAGCTCCCGAGCGAGACAATTGCCGCATTGAACCAGGCAATCATCAATTTCACGACGGGAGTGGTTGTCGTGTGCGGCTTTCCCGCGTCGGGCAAGTCGACCGCCGCTCGGTACCTAGCATCAGCTTTGGGCGCAATCGTTTTCGACAAGGATGGTTTCGCTCCGAAGTTGGAGGAATCCGTGATGACTGAGCTAACCGGCAACCCACATGACCGGGACAGCGCGACCTACCGGCGTGTAGTCGGTCCCAACATCTACGACGCTTTGGTGAGGAACGCCGCCCTAGTTGGCTGTCACCATCCGGTTGTCGTGGATGCTCCCTTCCTGGAGTACACGTCCTACGCTCTCGACAGCAAAACGACCCTCTCCGAATACGTGCGGTCACAGTCTGGTCAAACGGTCGAGGTTCGAACCGTGTGGATGTCGGCGAAGCCGGACGAGGTTCGGGAACGGATGATCAGTCGTGGCGCTGAGCGCGATCTGCCCAAACTGGCAGACTGGTCGGCATACCGGTCTGAGGTACTCGACTCTGGACTGGGGACCGAGGCTGAGAAGGCTGTTGACGTGTTCATCGTCAACTAGACGACGGGGAGTGAAGGTATGCAGTCATGACTCCGATGTCGTTGGAACACTTGGCAATTCGGACTCTCAAGCAAGCCGCTCGATTCGAACCGATCCGCTACGCCCTAGGTATCGCTGGCCCGCCCGCTGCTGGAAAGTCGACTCTTGCCGATGCGCTCCGGGACGCCATCAACAGCATCGAAGGTGAGGGGACAGCGGAAGTAGCCCCGATGGACGGCTTCCACCGCTCCAATCTTCAACTGGCTGAGGCAGGTTGGACTGCGGAGAAGGGGCAACCCCATACGTTCGATGTTGCTGCCTTCATCGAGAGTCTCCGTGCTGTGCGAGTTCCAGTCGGTGAGGGCAATATACGTTGGCCTCAATATGACCGAGCGCTGCACGAGCCTGTACCTGATCGGATCACACTGGACCGGTGCCGGGTTGCAATTGTGGAGGGCAACTATCTACTACTCGACGGGCCTGGCTGGTCTGGTGTTCGGGACTTGCTCGATGAGACTTGGTATCTCGCAATCAAACCAGGCATTGCTGAGCGTCGACTCTACGAGCGGCATCTTAGGAGCGGTAGATCAAAGGCAGAGGCACGTCGCAAGATCGCGGATAGTGACTATCCAAACTTGCGGTTGATCGAAACGACAAGGAAGTCGGCCGACCTGATCCTGGTCGAACAGGATGGTGAGTACTTCATCGAGGATCCTTCGTAAAGACCGTTCCCCATTGACGGGTTCCGAAGTACTGGCATGACAGAGTGGCGATCTTCGCCGCACATTCAAGGGCCTCGGCGAAGTCGTAACCCTGCGCACTGTAGTAGCAGTACGCACCGTGGAAGATGTCGCCAGCCCCGAGGGTATCGATCGCGCCGGCGTTGTGAACGGCGATCTCAGCCGAGTGCGCACCGCGGAAGTATCGAATGGGATCGGCCCCGCACGTGATCGCCACCTGCTTCGGGCCGAATGAACGTACGTACTCTGCGATATCCGAAGCGGCGTCGGTGTGGAGGTCAGGAGGCTCGAAGGCTGACGACACGATTGCCGCATCTACCAAAGGGAGGATCGACAGATGGGATTCTTTCCAGCGACCAGCATCAAGAATGACTGGTACGCCTGCCCTGTTCGCTTCGCGGGCGATTCCGAGCGCGAGTTCGGGATAGTGGCCATCGACCAGCACAACCTTGGCTGTAGCCACACCAGCCGCGAGGCGGTTATCAAAGCTGGCCGAGATACGAGAGGCATCAAGCGAGACGATTGTTCTGGACTGAGCCTTACGGGCCACCAGAATGGACGAAACTGGCGGCTGGTGGCGGCTGCCGGGGGTGGCATCGATGACCGTGACGCCGTGCTCCACGAGGTCGTTGCGCGCGACGTCCGCGAGTGGATGCGTTCCTAATCCAGTGACGAGCTCCGGCGACTCGCCGGAGAGCAGCGCATACGCCACAGCGGCGTTGGCGGCAGGGCCGCCAGCACCAAGGAATTGGTCGACGGCAACGGTCTTACTGTCCTCGTGTGGGTATGACTCAAGCCCGTACGCGAGATCTACGGTTGTCAGGCCGACGAATAGTGCGGAGGGCACATCACTCCTCGGGTTCGGCGACCAAGATATGTTCAAGATGGGTCGTTTGGTCGGAGTACGAGCGAACCTTTACGACCGCGACGAAGTCATTCGCTCCGGCCTTGTCGTGCAGCACGTTCCAGTAGTTTGCCAGATACCAACTTGCTCCGGTTGTGCCTCGCGGTCCGAGTCCAGCGCAGTAAATCCAGTTGCGATCGGGGTGCAGCTCCGGGTTCGGCCGTACCCTGGCAATGATCCCAATGTTTGTGTCATCCGTTGAGCTGTAACGGGTTCCGTCGCTTAGCTGCAGGAACTCGAGGTAGGCACCCGACTCCGGATCGTCCTGAATCGTGAACAGCCGGTTGGTGTCATCTTCCAGATACATGTGCGTGCAGTCGTTGCTGCTCAGTCCGAACGAAATGAACGGGCGATTGCATTGCGCGACGACGTCGCTGTCACTCTGGATCTCCACATCGATCGACGTATACCGCTGCAAGACGGAGAAGACGTACATGAGTCCGCGAACGTCATTCTCCGCCAGAGCCATTGGCACGTCGATGCGATGCTTCGCAGGAAAGACGCTGTTCGGCTTCCCGAAAATATGTTGGCGTGGTACCCCTGCGTCCGAGAGGGCCTGTGTAGATGCTCGCGCTAGCTCGAAGGTTGGATAGACCAGAGTTGCTCCATGCGTGACCATCTCGGACCCCAGGAACGCCTCAAAACCGCTGGCAGCTTCTGGTGGATGGCTCCCCGGTCGGCCTGCGGCAACCGGTCGATCGGCGGCTTCCTGGAATAGCATTTCCACTGTCCAGCCTGAGAACATCGCCTCCAGCACGCGGCAATGGTTTCCTCGGGGCACGGCTTGGATATCTCCGTTGAGCCACTTGTAGAACTGGGCTTTCCCAGGCGGGTGGTCGGCTAGCTTCGGATCGAGCTGGCGTGCGTACTTCTTGTATTCCGCCGTGAAGTCGGTGTGGCTTTGCAGATGGCGATCCTGAAGAAGCGCCTTAAGTGTGGTCGCCACGAGATCCCCTCCCGGGCTGTATCGGTGACGTCGATAGCTCCATCCTACCGCCAAAAGTGGACGAAACAAGACACTTTCGGTCGAAAGTGGACGATCTGAGCCATTCCGTGCGTCGTAGCAAGACTCTATTTGGCGAAAAGTGGTTGATACCAAGCTTTTTCATCCATTTTCGTAAAGGAGTTGAGTTCGTTGACGATCAAAGATCTGATCAGCATCCGGACCGCGGCGGACATCGTCAAGATGCACCCGCAGACAGTCAGGAAATGGGTCAAGTCCGGTGAGCTGCAAGGGGTTCGGATCAACAACGGTCCGATCCGTGTCAGTCGTGACGAGCTACTCGCGCTGGCCCGTCCGGTTAACCCGGAGCCGTCGGACGGTGTGGCGTGATGAGCGACCCCAGGAAGCTTGACCGTTCGGATGCCATCGAAGTGCTGTGGCCGCTGCGCGGACCACATACCGCTGAGAGCGTCGTAACCGCAAGTGCGGCAATTGCTCACCTGTGGCGTTATCTCGGTCATGCCACGATTCGCAGCGATACCAAGGGACTTGCTGAGCCCGCCGATGTCTACCTAGCCATCAGCAATCTCGCGGTTGCGGGCCACAGTGCCGCGCAAGTGATGTCGCAGTTCAAACAGTGGACCGCCAGGGTTAATGACAATCCCAGGCTTGTCCATGACGAGGACCTTCCGCGCGATCTCGCAGCCCGAGGTGTAGCAATCGCTGGCTATGCACTCGATACGGCCTCTCAGCAATTCGATGCTGTCACCCAACAGCTCTACAAGGCCACCGGGATTCTGAGCCACCTCTACATCGACCATGATGCCGAGGGGGGCCAGCGGTCATGAATCGGTTGACACTGCTCCTAATCGCTTTTCTGACGGGCGTTTCCGCCCTCTTGATAGCGCCACAGTTCGTGCTGAGCGTGTTGATCGGTGCGGCCACGTTCGTGTTCGGGTTGCGCTGGTTCGCGCGTTCGGTGTCGTCACGGCGGGGGTGGCGGCGATGAATCATCGCGATCACGCCCGCAATCTCTCGGGAGTGCAGGGACTGCCGGGCGGCCTTTACGACCCCGCCATGATGATCGCGCCGGACGTGTACGCCGCGTCGCTGCGGTGGCGGCTGGTGTTTGCCGCGATGGCAGTGGTCTTCGGGGCCGGTGTCGTGTTCGGGGTGATGCTCGCTCAAGACGGCACTCAAGAGACGTCACCGAATGTGTGTCGCGCGGAAGAGATTTCGCGGATCGATTGCGTGCATGTGAGCACTGTCGTACCGACCTTGGCGGGGGTGGCGCGATGAAGTGGGCAACACTTCTGGGCTCCAAGGCCGTACTAGAAGCTGAGAACGAGCGGCTGCGCCGAACTCTTGCCGAGCGAGAAGCACGGGTCTTCGAGCTGCTGGGCGCTCTGGGAGATGCACTCAATCGCGAGTCGCAGCCCGCGCCCTTCGAGCCGCACTCGCAGTCGGTCCCAGAGCGGGACCGGTCCGGCCACATCCACACCAGGTATTCCCCACAGCTCGCATTGCGTCGTGGGAATTCGGCGCGGTCGAACACGGAGCCCACGCTGAAGTCGTTGGAGGCTTTGGCGGCGGCGGTTCCGGTCGGGCGTGATCGGCGGCGGTCACGATGAGCGTTGATGTCGCTGCTGAAGTGCCGCTGCCGGATTCAGCGTTGACTGCTGAGGCGGCGAGGGAACTGACCGACCAGATCCAGCAGCATGTCTCGGATGCCTGGACGCTGATCGAGCGGGCGTATCTCGCTCGTGCGTGGGTCGCGCTGCAATACGCGTCATGGGATGAGTACTGCGCCAAAGAGTTCGACCGGGCGCGCATCGGTATCCCGCGGGAGGAACGCTCGGAAGTTGTTGCCTCGCTGCGGGTGATCGGGATGAGCACCCGGGCCATCGCCGCTGCTACCGGGCTGAGCAAGGGGACCGTCCAGAACACCCTGGCCGAAGGTGGACAAAATTGTCCACCTGACTCGGTGGTCGGTTTAGACGGCAAGCAGTACCAGTCCAAACCCGTTGAGCATGAGCCGTTTCCGTCGGTCGTCCTAGTCGAAGGGCCGGATCAATCTACCGCTGATGGGACCGATAACGCGGTGACCCGTCGGCGTCGACCGATTACCGAGGCATTCGATACTGCCCGTTCAGATCTGCTCAAGAAGGCCGATGCGCTGGCGCGGCTGGCCGCCGACGACCGGTTCGACCAGCACGCCGACCAACTCGCTCACCGCTTTTTGAGTGATCTTCTGAGGGCGCAGGCGGCCCTGCAATCGGTCATCGACCGTCTTCCCCATCTTTCCGAGCATCCTGAGGAGGGATGAGCGATGCATCTTGTCGACCCTGACCAGCCCAGCAGTTCGGTGGTCTCACAGATCATGGAAGTGGATTCCGCGATCGCAAGAGGCTGGCTCGAACGGAACCCCAACAACCGCCCGATCCGCCAGTCGCGCGTGCAGCAGTACTACGACGACATGATCTCTGGCCGTTGGCAATTCAACGGAGAGGCGATCAAGTTCGGGCCCGACGGCGAACTCCTGGACGGCCAACATCGGCTGCAGGCGATCGCCCGCACCACGGGCATGAGTTTCCCGATGCTGATCGTGCGCGGGTTGTCCGCGACCACCCAGGTCACCATGGACCAGGGCGCGCGCCGCACCCCGAGTGACCAGCTGACGATCTCCGGGATCACCAGCCACAACATGACATTGGTCGCCGCCGCGCTACGCGTCTACATGATGTGGATGGAGGGCAACCTCTTCGGCGAAGCCGCCCGCGGCACAAGCGCATCCACGACCAAAGTGGTCGAATTCGCCACTGCCTACCCGGAATTAGTGGCGATCGCCGACCAGTACACCAACGTCGCGCGCCGCCTGAAAGCCCGTCCCGCAGTTGCGTGTGCGGTTGCGATACGGCTCGCCGAGATCGACCCGAGCGCGGCCGCGGAGTTCGTGCGCCTGTGGGATACCGGTGCCGGACTCGCCGCGGACTCGCCGATCCTGGCGTTGCGTGAGCGCCTGGATTCGATCCGCACCAGCCGTGTACGCACCAGCGATCGTGACCAGATCGGATTGATCGTATTCGCCTGGAATCTGTGGCGGCGCGGCAAGCGAGCGTCGAAATTGCAGCGCCCCAAGGGCGGATTCGCGGTCGAGAACTTCCCGGAGCCCAAATGAACACCCGGAGAAAGGAACTAGAGAATCTCGCGGCACTGGATGCCGAGCGCGATCGCCTCAGCACGGTGAACGACGTCCTGTCCGACATGGTGGGTGCCGCCTGCGATGCGACCGCGCGCAAGGGCTACCGCGACTGCGCCGCAGAGGACGCCAAACAGGCCCACTGGAAAGAATTCAGCGGGCCTGTTCTGGCCGAGTACTTCGCTGCCGGGGACGCCTATCGCGAGGCGAGATGGGGCAGTGAATCCGCTGCCAGGACTCGCGCGGTTATCGAGCAGGGATTCGCCCACGACCCTGCGATGCAGGAACTGATCGCCAAGGCGCGCACTGATCTGGCGATCCGGCATTCGGCGGCCAAGCCTGTCGAGCGTGATCGGCGGCGATCGCGATGAGCGCCCGATTCCTGGATCCCGAAGGCACTCGCTACGGGATCCCGACCTTTCCCTGGCGGATGGCACCCAAGCATCTGCGCACCGAACGCCAACTGGCGCAACAGCGTCAACGCCCCGGAGCCGAGGCACAGGCGCAGGTGCTGGGGACCAGCCGACGGTTCGGACAGATCCAGGCGTACCTGTACGACGAAGCGAATGCGGTGCCCAAGCAGGAGCGCAGCGAGGCTCAGCTGGAGTCGCTGCGGATCGCCCGTTGGGTGCGCTCCGCTGATGCGTGCGAGCGCCGAGGCATCGACGCCACGGACATGCGGGAGCTGATCGCCAAGGCCCGCGCTGATCTGGCCGCCCGCCGCCGCGCCGCGCGCCCGTCGACCGAACGTGATCGGAGGCGATCACGGTGAGCTGCGCATGCGGAACGGACCAGGCTGCAAGCCGGGGGATGTGCTCGACCCACTACTCCGCGCACCGACGACGCCAGATCGCCTACGGGCGTTGGAATCCCAGGGTTCCGGCGGACGCGGTACGCGCGCACGTGGAGGCGATGAGCGCGGCCGGAGTGAACGCGAATCAGCTGGCCAAACTCTCCGGCGTCAGCCAGCCTGCCCTGTCCCAGATCATGGCCGCGGGCCCGGACAAGAAGGTCGCGGCGTGGGTGGAGGCGGCCGTGCTGGCGGTATCGGTGCCCGAACGCGCGGCCGAGGTCACTACCGATACCGCGCTGGTGCCGATACTCGGTGCCCGCCGGCGCTTTCAAGCTCTAGTGGCGTCGGGGTATCCAGCGGCGCAGCTTGCGCGGGAGCTGGGCACCGCGCGCGGCAATCGCACTATCCGGTCGTTGATGGGCCAGCGTGCCGACCGTGACGGCCGGGTCACGCAGGAGATCGCGGCTGAGCGTGAGCGGGCGGTCAAAGCCCTGTTCGACCGGTTGCAACTGGTACCGGGCCCGTCAGCGCAGGCACGCGCGCTGGGCAAGCGTCACGGGTGGCCACTGCCGATCGAGTGGGACGAACACGCGATCGACGACCCCAACGCCCGCCCGGTCCAGGCCCGCTGGACCCCGGCATCGGCGCGCGAAGAACGACGCGAGCAAGTCGTCGAGTTGACCGCGCGTGGGCTGAGCGAGGACCAGATCGCCGAGCGGCTCGGGATCAACGCTCGACTGGTGGCGCGCGACCGCGCCTACAACTCCCGCAAACGAGAACTCGCCGAAAGGCATGCTCCCCAAGATAATTCGCGCGATATCGCCACCATGGCGCAAGTCGCCGCAAAGGCCCGCGCCGATCTGGCCGTACGACGCTCGCCGGTGCGTTCGCGGGCGATTGTGAGATCCCGATGACCCGCCGAACCTCGCAGGGCACGGTGTACCTCCTGCATTTCGACCGCCCCTACCAGCATGCCCGCCACTACACCGGCTGGGCCCAAGACCTCGATACCCGGTTGGCCGATTACCGCGCCGGACGAGGTACACGGCTGCTGGAGGTCTTGCGCAACAACGGAATCGAGTGGGAACTGGGCCGTACCTGGACCGGTCCCCGGGCCCGCGAACGTCAGCTCAAACGAGGAAGGCGGCGCATCGCGACGCTGCCCCAAATCTGGCGTCACACCACACTAAATCACCGAAGCCGCCCGAGTGGCCACGCGAGCGCGAGCGCGCCGCGATATCGCCGCCCGCCATACCACCGCCACTCAACCCGGCGCAGACAGGAGGCGTAGCAGATGAGCATCGTCACCCCTGACCGGTACGCCGCGCTGGAGCGGCGCCACCGTACCCAGATCATCGGCGGACTCCGCGCGTGCGGGCTGACCTACACCCAGATCCGAGAACTCCTCGGGGTCACATTGCGCCAGGTCGAAACCGCGCTCGGTGAAGCACACGCGTTGCAGGCCCAGGGTTTCCGAGCCCGTGAGATCGCCGCGGAACTCGGTGTACCCGCCGGATCGTTGGGTCGGGTGCTGCCGCCGCGCCGCCGTGACACCGTCACCGAACGCCAGTCCCAGGTGTTGCACGCGGTGACGCATATGCACGGCATGCAGGTCGATGTGCTCGCCGAATTCTTGAACGTCCTGGAATCGAGCGCGTACGCGATCGTGCGGGAGCTGATCGCCAAAGACCTCGTATACCCGCTGGAAAAGGTCCAGCGCGGCCGCGCCTGGGTCTACACCCCACCCCGGGTAGGCACCCGCTATCTGGGGTGGCGGCCGCAGGACTGGACCCCACCGCTGATGTTCGCCGAACACTACCGCGCCGTGGCCCAAGCCCGGATCATGCTCGTGGGTTCGGACCCACAACTGTTCATCTCCGAACGCACCCTCCGCCGTGAAGCCACGGTAGCCGCGCGCGCGGCGGCCGAGAAGCGCCGTGGCGCACCGGTGTTGGAGTTCAGCAGTGGCCTGGCACCGATGCCCGATCGCCCCCACATCCATGACGGGCGGTTCCTGGGCGTGGTGCGCGGCACGCACGGCTGGTGGGCCCTGGAGGTCGAACTCAGCGTTAAGGATTCCGCCTACATGGATACCGCGCTGCGGGGTGCGATTCGCGCGGCCCGCGACGCCGGTCCCTATTCCATGGTTGGGCTGCTGTATCTGTGCCGCACCAGCGCGGTCGCGGACAACGTCCAGGCAGCCAGCGAACGGCTCCCCGCCGAATTGACCGCGCTGCCACTGGATCTGGAGATCCAGGACTTCGACAGCCAATGGAAAGCGTTCCTGGACCGTCGCCGCGCCGGACGCGCTGCCGCACGGACAGCGAATCGCTTGCGCCGCAATACCTTCGCGATTTCCAAGGAAGCATCATGAGCAACGACTGTGTCCCCCTGATCACCCCCACCGACTGCGGCCCTATCTCGATGCCCGTCCTGACCGAGGGCCCGGTGCCGAGCGTGAGCCCGTTCGCCTCGATCACCCCGCAGGCCCCGCCCGGCACTCCCCCGGTCGTGCAGCAGATCACCGAACCGGTTACCCACCTCACGGGACCGGATCTGGCGCAGACCGGTGATATCGCGCAGACGGCGCTGGTGTGCGGGGCGGTGCTGACCGCGATGCTCGTGCTGATCGTGGCCGTCGCGGCGACTCGCCCGTTGGAGCCGCACCGGCTGCGGAACTTCGCCGCCGCCGCATGGGCGCTGCCGTTGACTTCTGCGCTGGCGGGCGGGTCCTGGTCGACCCCGCTGAGTCTGCTGTGGGACGGTGCGCAGGAGTTGGCGGCCGGTGATCTGGGTGGGCTCTCGATGATGCTGGTGCTCGGTCTCCCGGCGACGTTGTTGGCGGCGTCGCTGTGGTGGGCGGGTTTCCTGATCAAGACCGACACGGTCGGGTTGAAGTCGCTGCGCCGCACCAAACGCGTGCAGGACGCGCTGACCGCCCGCCGTCACCTCTCGGCCGCCCAGGCCGCCAAACGTGGTGCTCCCTTGCACCGCGGGCACGACATCGTGCTGGGCACCCTGGCTGACCGGGTCAGCTTCAAAGGGCTCGGAGTGTGGCGGTCGATGAACCGCCGCCATCAACCCTGGTTCTCGGTCCCGCACCACGACGCCAAAAAACAGCAGGTCCTGCTAGGCATGACGGGCAGCGGCAAAACCGAACTGATCAAACGGTATTCGATCGCCCTGTTCGACTACGAATGGCGGGCCTGGCAACGCTGGGCCGCAGTACCCGGAGCGAGCGGCAAGCATCCGCGCCCGTTCCTGGGGCTGTTGAGTTGTAAGGGCGGCGAGGACGATATCGCGTTCGGGCGCGAGATGCAGGCCGCGATCATCGCCCAAGGCATCGACCCGAACCGGACCGCGGTCGTCGCCCCGGGCATGGATCACCTCGATATCTGGACCAACACCCCCGCCCGGGATCTACGGGCGATCGTGGCCGCGCTGATGGACAGCGGCGAAGCGGTCACCGCCGAAGGCCAGCACTTCGACGAAATGCGCACCCGCATCGCCTCCCTGGTCGTCGACGCCCCGACCGGCCCACCCAGCGACAGCGCCGAGTTCCTGGAGCGTCTGGATGCGACCAAGCTCAAGGAGATCTGGAACTACGCCCCCGATGTGGTGCGCCAGATCGACGCCATGCAGCAAGAGAAGGTCCCCCAGCTCGATGACGCGTTGATCAAGTGCACCAACCTGATCGAACAGCTCAAAGACCACAACGGCCAGGTGATCTTCGACGGCGGCCGCGATATCAACGACCTCGACTTCCTATTCATGACCGTGCCCGCCCTGGACAAAGACGCCGCCCGCGCCCAGGTCTCGGTCGTGCTGCGACTGCTGATGCAGCGCGCCGGACGTACCGCGAAAGCGTTGCGGCGCAGCGTGATCCTGTTCCTGGACGAGTTGTCCGCCCTCACCACCAAGAAGGGCTCGATCGGAGTCGAGGACGTCGCCGAACGCGGCCGCTCGCAAGGCGTGGCGGGCGTGTTCTGTGGCCAAGCTCCCGAATCGATCGCCGCCGATCAATGGTCGCTCAACCGATTCCTCAAGACCTGCGCGGGCGGAATCTTGTTGGGCTACATGGAAAACGCCGGCGAGCTGTGTAAACACTTCGGTTCCATCCCGGTCATGCTGCCCTCGCGGCACCTGATCAAGGGCCAGCGCCACGGCGACGAAGGCCAGGTCTCGATCGGTGAGAAATGGCTGGTCGACCCCGACCGCGTGCGCCAGTTCGAGGCCGGTGACTTCGTCTTCGCCAAGGCCGGACACGCCTGGTACGGGCGCGTGGTGCCCCTCGATCGCAGCGAACTGACCCCACTGCCTGGCACTCGCACCGACACCAGCCCGGCCGCGGCGTAACCGCCGTTCGGCGACTCAATCAGATTGGAACGCAACCACTATGCGCATCTTTCGCGACAGCGACGACGACCACGAACCCGACGACGAACAGCCCGGTAACCCGATCGATCCCGACAATCTCGCCGCCGCGGCGGAACTACTGGCCGATGAGATCGCTGAATTCTTCACCGCTATCGCCGACCACCAGCACACGCAACTCGCAGCCCACCCGCTCCCGGCCGCGCCGACCACCGCACCGCCGGCCCCGACGGTAACGGTGCCTGAGAACAGCGCTCCGGCAACGGCAACGGTCGCCAAACCCCATACCCGAAGCCAGATTTGGCGCGCCAGCGCGGTCGGATCCGGCGTTGTGGTTGCTGTTGCCGCGATCGCGGCATGGGATCAGCCCGCCGAAGTCGGTGCCCCCGTTGTGGTTTACGGACTGGGCTGGATCACCTACCTGCTTTGGAATACCGCGCGTCGCCCCTCGCCCTCGCTGGCCCTGGCCGCCTACACCGAGCGCCGCGCCGCCGCACGTACACACCGCGCCGCACCTTGACCGACCGAATCCCAATAACAACAGAAGGAAGGAAACACATTGTCCAGCAACATATTCCGGGAGGCCGCCGAATTGGTCACCAGCACACAATTCGGATCGACATCGATGTTGCAGCGCAGACTGCACGTCGGATTCGCCGAAGCTCACCACCTGATGGACCAGCTCGAACAGCACGGCATCGTTGGCCCCAGCGACGGCTCCCACGCCCGAGACGTCCTCATCCGCGCTGATCAGCTCCCCGCCGTGCTGGCCGCTCACGGTCTCTCCAACGGCCAGCACACCTGACAAACCCGTTCTCCCCGAAAGGAATTCACCCCTATGTCCGAGATGGACGAGATCAGCCGCCAGACCGGTGCGACCTTCCGTGACGTGCTCAACGTCGCGCGGCAATGGCTGTACACCCTCAAACGCGCCGACACCAACGCACCCAAGAAGCTGACCCGCAAAGAGCGTCGCGAATTGGGTCAGCACATCGTCGAGCACGTCAACGCCCAGCGCATCGCGACGGCCTGGTACACCAAGCGCGTCGGGGACTACCGCAGCGACTACGCGACCGCGCGGGCCCGCCGCGAATCCGACCCGTTCTACAGCCCGCAGGACGCGGCCGCCGACCGCGAGCGTCTGTACTTGATGCGCCTGCGGATCGAGGAAGGCTTGCAGAACTCGGCATTGCCGATCGAACGCCGCGGGCAGGTGGTGCTGGCGTTGGACCGCGCCCAATCCCGCAGCGCGCGTACCACTCCCAGCCAAGGCGAGGTATTCCCGCGTATGAGTGCCCAGGCCGCGCAGGAGGCCCGTAACTCCGCGGTCGAGTCCGAGAAGTGGGTGGCCGCGACCGTGAAACACCTCGACTACGAGGTGTCCTCGATGGTCGTGGACACCGCGGGAACCATGCCCAGCACTTTCGATCTCGGGCGCGCCAAGGATATGCCCGCGCGAGATTGGTCGCGCGCCAATGCGATTCAGCAGATCCGGCACGCCCAGAACCGGTGGCTGGCCGAACGCGCCGGAGGCGGCACACCATCGGAGCAGGCCGAGACCAATCGACGCCTCGCGGCTGAGCAGGCCGCCGCAGCGGGGATCCCGATCGATCACGTGCAGTGGGAATTCGCCAACGCCGAAGCCAATTCGCGCTGCCAGGTGACCGTCGAGTCCAGCGCCCCGGACGGAACGACCTATGCCACCCGCGCGTACTTCCCCGCCGAACCCGAAGCGGCGCAGTTCGCCCGGGACATGTTCGATCACAACCCGTGGAAAGCCGGAACCGAGTTCCGGGTGAGCGCGCACGAATCCGGGCGGCGGCAACCGTTCTACACCAGTGAAGGCACCCAGGCTCAGGTCGCTCGCAGTGCCCAGGACTGGCAGCGCGATGTGCGCCCCGCACGCACCGACCCCCCGGACTACGACCACGCTCACGCGGGCACCACCGGCACCGGATCCGAGCCGGGCCCGCGCGAGAAGATGCTCGCGCGTGGGCTTGACGCGGTCACCGCCGAGCGTGACCAGCTCAAGGCACGCTTGGACTCGGTGACCGCTGAAGTGGAGACGCTCAAGAACTCCCAGCTGATCGCCAACAACGACCTCAAAACGCTGCGTCAACAGGTCGACACCCTGGCCAAGGACCGCGATCAGTTCCGCGGTGAACGCGATGAGGCGGTCCGCAAACTCGCCCAGCGCACCCCCGAGCAGGAGCGGTTCGGTAGCCGCGAACGAGTCGACGCCGAACGCAACGGTGGCAGTGGCAATGGGCACAGCACGTCACGGTCCACCGTCGCCGAGGGGTTGGATGAAGCGAGCAAGGACGAATTGGTCTTCCACGTGGTCGATCAGATCCGCAACGTCCTGAGCGCTCGTGGCGTCGAGATTCCCGAGTCGCTGAAAAAGGTGACGCTGCAGCAGATCCGGGACGACCGGATCAACTCCCGCACCGCCCAGGCCCAGCGCGACCCGATCCAGCGGGAGCGATGAACCCATGCATGCCGAACACGAAGAAGCCATGCGCTCGGACTTCCACGACTGCATCGCCCTGAGCTGGAAAGCATGGCGGCCGGGCATCACCAGCACCGAAAGCGACGGGATCTACCGTGCCGTAGACGATTACGACACGCGGTGGTCCCAGGGCCCATACGGACGCGAATGGGACTTCCTGTGCGCGTCCTACAAGGACTGGCGAGACCTGCCCCACGATATGGACAAGTTCGCCCAAGACGTGCGTGCCAACCCCGACAAGTACACCGAATTCGGTGTGACCGAAGTGCAGCGTCGCAGCATCGACCAGGCCGAGAACATCGTTCGCGAGGAACGCTCCCTACTCCGCGCCCAGCCCTACACCAAGCAGCTGCCGATACGACGGGAGCGGTGAACCCATGGAACCCGAACACGAGGAAGCCATGCGCGCCGACTTCGCCGCGCGCACCCGTGAGTACTGGAAACCGCTGCACCGCAATACGGCCCTCGACAAACTGGCTGAAATCGGCAGTCGCGCAGCTGAATACGACCGCCGATGGCAATCGGGCCCTTACTCCGAGGAGTGGGAATTCTTGCGATCGGCCTACGCCGATCGCAGGGACTACCCCGATGCGATGCGGGATGCCCGCACATCCATCGAGGCCAGCTCCGATGTCGTCAACGAGTACGGGATCACCGAGCTGAGTCAGCGAAGCCTCATTCAGGCCAGGGAACTTGCCGATGAGCGGATTGCGATGACCGCGAAACACATGTCCCAGCGCTCCAACTCGATCCAGAGAGAGCGATGAGTCATGGAATCCGAACACGAAGAAGCCATGCGCGCCGAGTTCACCGCCCGCACCAAGTTGATGGACAGCATCTACGCCCCCGGAGTCACCGAGGATCGGTGCAACCAGATCTGCGACGACGTCGACGTGGTCGACGAGCGGTGGACCCAGGGCCCGCACTCCGCACAGTGGCAGTACCTCTCGGACTGCCACACCGACTGGCGGGACCGCCCCGAAACGATGCAACGGTTCCTGGACAACGTCGAGCACAATCGCGCCCGCGGCTGGGACGCGGGCCTGGACGAAGTGCAGCGGCGCAGTCAATACCAGGCCCGTGAGCTGACCGCACCGCAGCGGATCCGCCGGCGGGGCCCGGTGCAGCGGGAGCGCTGAACGGTCATGACTCACGATCCGGCGCACCAGCGTTCCTGGCAGCTGATCAACGCTGCCTTGACTGCGACGATGGGTCCGGGCCGGGACCGGGCACGGTGGACATTGTTCCTGTGCCCGGTCCATGAGGCCGACGGACAACACCACACCCCCTCCCTCGGAATCCGCTACGACCCCCACCAGGGCAAAACCATCGTCCGCTGCTTCGCCCACTGCGACGACAAGGACGTGCTCGACAAAATCGGGCTCCGCGTCCGCGACATGTGGGACCGGTTACCCGAACGCGGGGCAAGCCAGCCTCGCGACCGCCAGCACCGCGGCGGAACTTCCGACGGGCAGCGTGCTCATCAACAACGAATGTCGTTGGTGGACAGAGCAATCGACTACGCCCAGCTCCCGATACCGTCCAAACCCGATCTCGGCGAAGCGACCGGGCCCGCCTTGAATGTGTGCGCGTACGTCTACCGGCACGCCAACGGACAGGCCGAAGGCGCGATCACCCGCAAAATCACACCACATCAGCATGGTGACCAGAAGTCGTTCACCCAATCCCGTTGGAACGGAAACAGCTGGGAGCCAACACGATTCGCCCCACTCCCATATCGACTGCCCGAGCTGATCGAGGGCGTGAAAGCGGGCCGGGAGATCTACGTGGTCGAAGGCGAAAAGGACGTCAAACGGGCGATGCAGGCCGGTCAAGTCGCTACCTGCAACGCCATGGGCGCGGGCGGCTGGACACCCGAACACGCGAAATGGCTCCACGGAGCCGGGCGGGTGATCGTGGTCGCCGACCGCGACCGCCCCGGCTACCAGCACGCGGCCAAAGTCGCCGACACCCTGCACGGACACGTCGGCGAAGTCCGGGTACTCCAAGCCGCCGCAGGCAAAGACCTCTCCGACCACCTCGACGCCGGACACCGGATCGAGGACCTGGAAATGGTGCCCTACCTCGACCGGCACTACCGCCAACCCCGACCCAACCCACAACAACAGCAGCACCAGAACACTCGCAGCCGCTGACCACCAACCCATCAACACCCGACCAAAACAAGGAGTACATGCCATGAGCAGCAACAACTTTGGGCAGCGATTCACCCGCGCCGCGGCCAAGATCCCGTCCGCTTTCGGCAAGAACAGCGCCCCCGGCACCACCGTGTACGGACGCATCACCAACATGGGAGATCAGCCCAAACTCAAATACGGTGGCGCACCCGGCGAGATCGACACCGACGAACACGGCACTCCGATCCTGCAAGGATTCATCACCCTGGAAACCCCCAACGGACCCCGGAACCTGAACCTCACCAGCCGCCTGGAACAGGCCATCGGCCAAGCAATGAACACCGCAGGCGCAACCAGTTTCGATATCGGCGCGACCCTGTCGGTCACCTACGTCGGGCCCGACCCCGAATTCGACAAGGCCCGCCTCTACAGCGCGGTCTACACCAGCACCGCGGTCACGAACAGCGGCGGCAGATGACCGACACCGACGCCGGTTCGATCGTGGGGCGCACCAATGCCGCTGCGCCCCACGGCGTACCAGCCGCCGACCCTGTCGCAGCACCGGCAACCAGCCCGCACCAGCGCGACACCCACCCCAACAAACCTCGCCCACACCCCGGAGAGGCGCCCGCACCGCCCAGTAAGGAGGCGATCATGACCACATCAAGCGACAGCCGCGACAGGGTGTCGCATCAGCCGCGCGACAGCCGTCACACCCGCGACACCGACGCGACGAACCGCGGCGGAAAATTCGTCGCCTGGGCCGGATTCGTGTTCGGGTCCGCGCTGTCGATCGCGATGAACTGGTTACACACCTGGTTGCCCGCTAGTTCCATGCCACGCGGATGGACACCGGGAGTGTGGCCCCAGATCGGTTCCGCTGTCTGGCCCGTCACGCTGCTGCTGGCAGTGGAGGCACTCGCGCGCGTCCGGTGGCGGCCCGGTCTGGCCTGGGCACTGGCCCGCTATGGCGGTGTCGGCACCGTCGCCGGTGGCTCCGCGCTCATTTCTTACGGCCACGTCCACGACGTCCTGCGCAGCTGGGACTACGGCGCCCTCGGTTCGGCAGTTGGCCCGCTGGTCCTGGACGGGCTAATGGTCGCCAGCGGCTTCGCCCTACTGTCCGAATCCGTTGCCCCACAGAACAACCCGACCACAACAACGGACACCGACGGCAGCCGCGATACCGTGACACCCCCTCCCATTGTGGTCGAGACTATTGCAGCCATTCCCGCCCCGACCGCAGCGTGCATGGACACGAACACGCACCCTGCCGGACCGGTCCCGGAGGCGGCAAGCCGTGACAGCCTCGGACCGGTTGCCGAGCGAGCGCGGGAACCGGAATCGGTTCAGCGACAATACAATGCGACAGCGCGACAGCAGGACGCTAAAGCGCGACAAGCGATTACAGCCGACGCGACAGCGAGCGACAGGGCAGCGACAGACCGCGACAGCAATGGCGCGGTCTCTCGCGACGATCGCATCCTGGGTCTGCACGACCTCGGCCTCAAAACGCGGGAGATCGCCGAGGAGATCGGCATCCATCACTCCACCGTCGCGCGGGTTGTCGCGCGACATCGCGGCAGCGACATCTCATCGGGATTGCGCCTGATCCCGACCTCAGCAAACGACAAGGAATCTGCATCATGAACAGGATTAGCAGTCGGCGACTCGACGGCGTTGTCTGGGACCAATTCCCGGTCCGCGTCTACGAAATCAGCCAGACAAATGCACAGCAGAACGGAGGGGGCCTCGACAGCGTGATCTGGGGACAGACGCCTATTCGCCCGTCTTCAATCACACCGGACCGATCACGGATGCGAACGGAACAGTCATGAGAGTCGAAGTACAGTCGCCCGACTTCGATCGGACGAGGTGGTACACCACCGAGGAGGTTGCGGCCTTCCTGAAGGTTGATCCGTCCAGCTTGAGGCGGTGGCGCACTGCCTCCCCGCCGCAGGGCCCGCCGTTCGTGGTGATCTCCGGTCGGGTCACGCGGTACCGCGGCGCCGATGTAATCGAGTATCTGATGCGACGACGTGTCGATCCGGCGGTGGCGTGATGTCCGATCAGGTGAACCTCATGCCATTCGGCGTCGAAATTCGCGGCAGTATTGAAGAACGCGAGCGCGCCAAGCCCTTTCTGGCTCGGGTGCGGTGGACCGATCGGGCCACGGGAAAGCGAGATACGAAGTCCCAATCCTTCGCGGACCGTGCCGAAGCCGACAGTTGGATCGAGCGGATCCAGCAGGCCGCCACCCGCGGTGTCGATCCGAAGTCGGCCACCGCGACCTTGAAGGAGTACGGAGATGCTAACTGGGACATAGCGATGAGCGGCGTCGAACTTAAAACCCTTGACCCATATCGGGCCGGCTGGCGCCGCCGCATCGTCCCTACCCTGGGGCATCTGCCGATCACGATGATCACGGCGGGTGTCGCCGATCGCGCGGTCGGCAGATGGATCGCCGGTGGGCACAGCAAATCCACGATCAAGAACACTTTGGCCGCGCTCGGTCGCGTCATGGATCAGGCTGTGCGCGATGAGGTAATAGACCGCAACCGGGTGGAAGTTCCTGGGTGGCAACGGCAGTACACACGACGCGAGGACGAGCTGAACAATCCTCGCGCACTGGCGTTGCCGGACTGGCAAACCCTGACCGAGTTAGCCGACGCTCTCGTTGCTGCCTCTGCCGATCGGTTTCGAGGCTGGGGTGATGTGGCCATGTTCGCTGCCTGCACCGCGGCTCGCATCGGTGAGGTCGCGGGCTGCCGCGTCGGCGATATCGACACCGACACCTGGTTGTGGTCATTGCGTCGCCAAACCACACCAGGCCCAGGGGGTTTGCAGGACAAGGGAACGAAAGGCAAACGCGCGCGCACGGTTCCGATCATCGAAGAGCTTCGACCGCTCGTGGAGCACAGTATCACTGCGGCACGCGCCCGAGTGGAGTCAGACCCCGCATTCGAGCGGTGGGACGCCGCCGCACGACGCCAGGCGTATCGGAGGGCACGGCTGTTCGTTGGACCTCGTGGCGGGCGGATCCAGATCACCGTTCTCCGGCGTGCTACCCATTGGGATGACGTGGTCGCCGAACTCGGCTACGAACATCTCCGGCGACACAGCCTCCGGCATACCGGGCTCACTTGGTTGGCCGATGCCGGAGTGAGCGAACATCTGCTTCAGGACATCGCAGGGCATGCCGATCCACGGGTCACCAAGCTCTACCTACACCCGAACGCGGCAGCGTTCCAGAACGCCGGGAATCTGCTGTCACTGCACCTGGAAGCGCCGAAACGGCCACCAAATGGCCACCATCTCCGGCTGGTCAAGTAAAGGAAAATCCCCTCCGACCGTGGTCGGAGGGGATTTTCATGTGTCGGGCTGACAGGATTTGAACCTGCGACCACTTGACCCCCAGTCAAGTGCGCTACCAAGCTGCGCCACAGCCCGTGGTACTGCTTGCACTCCGCTGCGCTTCGTGCTCGATGAGATTACATCAGGACCCCCCTGTTCCTCCAAATCGGCTGGTGCCGGGCGATTCGGAGAGGTGGGGAGGGGGTGGGAGGTGGGGGCGAATCGTGGTCTGGGGCAAGGGTTGTGCGGGGTGGGGTCAGGGGGTGCAGATTGCTGTGTTGAAGGCTTGTTGGAGGGCGGTGGTGGCGGTGGGGGTGTCGGAGCGTTGGTTGGCCATGAGGGTTACGGCTCGGCCGGTGGTGGTTATGCCGTCGGAGGTTTTGAAGCCGGGGATGGAGCCACCGTGGCCCCAGACCTGTTTATCGCAGGGGACGGTGAGGTTGGCCAGGCCGAGGGCGTAGTTGATGCCGGCGGGGCGGTTGGTGAGGGGTTTAGGGTTTTTCTGCATTTCGGTTAGTTGGGTGGGGTTGAGGAGGTTTTCGAAGAGGAGGGCGTTGAAGAAGCGGTTGAGGTCGGTGCCGGTGGAGACCATGGCTCCGGCGGAGGAGGCCCAGGAGGTGTCCAAGCGGGTCAGGTCGGCTCGGTGGCCGTCTACGGATTCGTAGCCTTGGGGGTGGGGGTCGCGGAGGTCTACTTCGCCGGGGGCCGGGATGTAGGTGGATTTCAGGCCCAAGGGGGTGATGATGCGGCGGGTGACCTCGTCGGAATAGGGGTTGCCGGTGATTTTCTCTATGAGCATTCCGACTATCAGGTAGTTGGTGTTGCTGTATTCGGCTTTTTCCCCGGGCGGGAAATGGGCGGGCATGGTGGTGAGGGCGCTGTGGACCAGGTCGGCAGGGTTGAAGTGCTGGGTGAGCATGGTTTCGTAGTCGCCGTCGAGTTGCGGCATTTCGAGGTATTCGGGGAGACCGCTGGTGTGCTGCATGAGATTTCGGACGGTGATGTGATTGCCGTCGATGCCGTCGCCGTGGACTACACCGGGGAGGTAGCGCTCGATGGGGGCGTCGAGGTCTACTTTGCCTTCGGCTACCAGTTGCATCACGACGGTGGCGACGAAAGTTTTTGTGTTGCTGCCGATTCGGACACGGGCGTCGGCGGGGAAGGGTGTGCCGGTATCGGCGTTTCCGACACCTGCGGCGGCGGTCCATTCCTGACCGTTCTCGGTCACCACAATGCGGACACCCGCTATGCCAGCGGCCACTACGGCGTCGAGAGCGCGTTGCACCTCGGCGCGACTGGAATCCGAGAGGGGTTGCGGCGCAGCGGGTTCCGCGCCGGAGGTGCATGCGGCCAGGGCGCATGCCAGGGCTACGCCGCCCACCAGGATTCGACTCGCTCGCAGCTTCGACGTCATGGATCGAGGGTCACACGGCGGGGGCGGCGGGCGCATCGGCCGCAGGTCCTATGCGCACCCCGAGACTCCCCCGACAACCCTGCCTGTCCGAGGGGATGGCGGGGTTCGACGGGCCCTACCGATCTAATGGCGGGGTTCGGTCGGGCCCTACCGATCTTATGGCGGGATTCGGTCGGGCTCTACCGATCCAGAGGGCGTCGAGAATCGAGGCGAGCGCGGTTTGCGGCGGCGCGGCCCGCATCCCAGCCTTCGGCGCTGCGGATGGCGATGCCGCGACTACGGGCTTGCGGGAACAGGTTGTCGAAAGCGGTGTCCACGACGATTTGATGCGAGGCCAGAACGGGCAGGAGGCGTTCCGGCGCAACGGATTCAGCGATCGTCGCGGCTGTCGCCGCGGCCAGGCGTTCGCCGATTCGGGTGGCGTAGGCGACGAGGAAGGCTTTGCGGTAGACCCGGCTGCGCGCCTCGTCGGTGGCGGCGTCGCCGCTGGCGATCATGGCGCGAGTGGCCTGCACCAGCAGCGAGGTGGACAGGAGTTCGACGGCGTCGAGGTCGGCTTCGTCGCCGACGATGGTGACGAACCCCCATTCCGCGAAGAAGATGGCGCGGCTGCGGTTGGCATTGGCCACCACGTCGATGAGCAGGGCTTTGGCGTCCGTATACGGTGTATCGAGCCAGATGCGGCGGGCTCCCGGGAGATCGGGGACGGCGCTGTCCGCATCGACCAGCACGCGGTCGAGTGCGTATTTGGTCATCAATTCCTGTGCTTTGGCCGAAAGCGCTTCGGCCTCTTCGGGGAATGAGGTCGATTCGGCCTTGGCGAGCAGACCTCGAACTCGGCCCAGCACCTTTTCGTCGACATGATGCGGGATGTCCGCGGCCGGTCGTGCGGTGCCGGGCAGTGGCCGGATCAGTTCCATTTTCGGCAGCAAGATCAATAGGGCGAGTGCCTCGATGACCGTGGTCAGGGCCTCCACCGGGGTCAGCATGTGTTTGGCCGACCATTGCGACAGATGTGACGAAGAATCGGTCCACCAGACTTCCGCATTCAATTCGCCGAGCTGGATGAGCCAGGTTTCATCGACTGTCGCGGGCGCGAATGGCCGCATATAAGCAGCCATGACATCGGTGGTGAAACCGATCCCGAAAGTATCGAGCCGTCGTCGCGCCGCTTCTGCGACGTCTCCGGGCAGCCAGCCGTTCTCGAATACCCTGGCGATAATGCGCTGACCTGAGAGTTGTGCACCGTGCTCGACCTCGGCGGCGAGCGGCCCGACACCGGCGAACAGCGCGCCGAAGCGTTTGGCGATCGCCGCGTCGCCGCGCGCGGTCTTGCTTTGCGCCCCGCTCTGCGCCGACTGCATGGCCGCGGTCATGATCGCGTTACCGAATTCCGCGGCGGTCGGTTGCCGATCCTCGGGGACGCCCAGTGCCGCCCAGAATTCGGCATCGCTCTGCTGCGCCCGCTGCTTGGCCGCTCGATGTTTGCGATTCGGTTTAGCCATGGCTTGCCCGCGCGTGGTTCCCTGTCACCCGTCGACCCTATTTCACCGGGTTCAGGAGGCGTCATGGGCCGGGTGGCCGGACCATCGGACCGGTCCGCCATACTCGGTTGGTGGCGGCCACCTTTCCGAGGGGCCGACCGGTGAAAGGAACTCGCCTTGGCGAACAATGAACTGACAGTTGCGATTCTGGGTCCGGGTGGTGTGGGCGGATTGCTCGCCGCGTTGCTCGCACGGGCCGGTAATCGGGTGATCTGCCTGGCCGGTCCGGAAACCGCGCAGGGCCTGCGCGACAATGGAATTCAGGTCCGCAGTGCGCAATTCGGAGATTTCACGGCGCGGGTCGAGGCGGATACCGAGCTGCGCGAGCCGGTGGACGCCTGCCTGATCGCGGTGAAACACACGGCGTTGGATGCGGCCCTGGATCGCGTCCCGGCCGAGGCGCTCGGCGATGGACTGCTCGTTCCGCTGCTGAACGGTGTCGAGCATCCGACGCTGCTGCGCGGTCGCTATCGCCCGGATCGGGTGTCCCCCGGCATAATTCGGGTCGAATCGACCCGAGTGGCCCCGGGTGTGATCGAGCATGCGAGCCTATTCGCGGAGATCGATCTGACCAGCGAGGCGGTTCCCGAGTCAGCACTGAAGTCGCTGGCCGACGCCCTCACCGAAGCGGGCCCCACGGTGCGGATTCTCGGGAACGAGGCCGCCGCCCTCTGGGCGAAGATGTCCTTCCTCGCCCCGTTCGCCCTGCTCACCACCCGATACGCCGTCCCGCTCGGCGAGATCCGAGCCGAGCACGGCGATGAGCTGGCGGCCCTGGTGGCGGAGACCGTCGCCGTCGCCCGCGCGCACGACGCGCCCATCGACGCGGCCCAGGTCCTGGCCCGCTACAACGCGTTCCCGCCGGAGGCCAAATCCTCGATGCAGCGTGACGCGGAAGCTGGCCACCCACTCGAATTGGATGCGATCGGCGGCGCACTACTCCGCGCCGCGGACAGCTGGAACATCGCGGTCCCGGTCGCAACGCGTCTCGTTCAGGAACTGCAGGCCCGCCTGCCCTGACCCGCAGCGAGTCCACCGCAGAGTCGCGAGGGGGTAGTGCCGGCGGAACTGCTCACCTGTTGCCGCCGCCATTACCCCCTCGGCAACTTCGCTTGCGGGTGGGCGGGATTCGTATCGACCGACCAGCTCGAGGTGGGTGACCCAGGTCATATTGATACCCCTAGGGGGTAGGGGTTTATAGTCAGCGCGGCGGATGTTCCGCCGTGACGGGCAAGCCCGTGGAGTGCGAGGAGAACGGCTATGAGCAGCGACGCGAACGGCAGCAGCTACACGGTGTCCGGAATCACCTGTGGTGGATGCGTCGGGAAGGTCGAGGCCGCGGTGGGGAAACTCGCCGGGGTCGACGGCGTTCGGATCGAACTTGCCACCGGGCGGATGAATGTTCTCGGGGCGGGCGACGACGCATTGATTCAGGCCACTGTCGAGCAGCTGGGCTACCGGGTAGCCAAAGGCTGAAGTGAAGTCCGCGTCACCGGCTCGGTGACGCGGACGGGAGGACCGTTCGATGATCACCATGCTGTTCCGGAATCGCGACTATCTGAGATTGTTCACGGCGCAGGTTTCGGCGCTGTTCGGAACCGGATTGACCACCGTCGCAATGGGATTGCTCGCCTATGAACTGGCGGGGGCGGATGCGGCGGCCGTGCTGGGCACGGCGCTGACCATCAAGATGCTCGTGTACGTCACGGTCGCGCCGGTGGTGGCGGCCTATGCCGATCGGCTGCCGCGCAGGCCGTTCCTGTTCGGGCTCAATGTGATTCGCGGGGCCGTGGTGCTGGCGCTGCCGTTCATCGATCAGGTGTGGCAGATCTATGTGCTGATCGCGGTATTGCAGACGGCTTCGGCCGCGTTCACGCCCACCTATCAGGCGGTTATCCCGGATATCCTGCCCGATGAGCGGGAGTACACTCGCGCGCTGTCGGCGGCACAATTGGCCGCGACCATGGAAACGCTGCTCAGCCCCATGCTGGCCGCGGCGGCGCTGCTGTTGATCAGCTTCCATTGGCTGTTCATCGGCACCGCAATCGGATTCGTGATTTCGGCGGGGCTGGTGCTCGGCACCCGCATTCCGGATGCCGGAGCCACCACCGCGGGCGATTTCCGCGAGCGGCTCACCGTCGGTATGCGAATCTTCGCGGCCACCCCGAGACTGCGCGGGCTGCTGGGGCTGAATCTCGTTGTCGCGGCAGCCGGTTCGGTGATCATGGTGAATTCCGTCAACTACGTGCGCGATACGCTCGGCGGCACCCAGACCGGTGTGGCGATTCTCTTGGCCGCCAATGGTTTCGGGACGATGCTGGTCGCGCTGGCACTCCCCCGCGTGCTGGATCGGGTGGACGCGCGGCCGGTCATGCTGGCCGGTGCCGCGATGCTGATCACCGCCCTCGGCGGCGCAATCGCACTGTCCCTGGCGGATTCGGGCGACTGGCGTTGGGCCGCGGCGCTGACGGTGTGGGCCGCCACCGGCGCGGGCACCGCTGCGATACTCACCCCGACCGGGCAGGTGTTGCGCAGCTCGGCCCGGCCCGCCGATCGGCCCGCGCTGTTCGCGGCGCAGTTCTCGCTCTCGCATCTGGCCTGGCTGCTCACCTATCCGATCGCCGGATGGCTCACCACCGCAGCCGGTTTCACCATCACCTGGCTGACCCTGGCGGCACTCGCCGCGACGGGACTCACCGTGGCAGTGCGCATGTGGCCACGGCACGATCCGCAGGAGATCACCCATCTGCACGAGGTCGGAACCATCGACCCGATCCGCCTGGCCGATGCCATCCGAATCACCGATCGCCTGTACGAGCACACACACGCCTACGTCATCGACCCCGAGCACCCACGCTGGCCGAGCGCGCAGCACCGGCAGCCCGTACTGGCAGCGTGAGATGACAGTCGCACACCGGCGGCCTGGGCAATGCCCGCGGCCGCCGGTGTGAACCGGCACTTCGCACGCGATTTCACCCGCCGCGTGTGAGGCAGGCAGCACCGCCACCGCGGAACGCTGAGGTGAGAGCTCCGGCCGCCGAGCTCTCACCGGCCGCCCACCTCGACGTTCGGAGGTACTGTGCTACCCCACCATCCGCAATCGTCGGAGTCACGCGCGCTCGATCGCCCCGAGCCGCCGCGGTTCGGGGATACGTTGCGGCGGCTGCGGGAATTCCGGCGTATTTCGCGGGAGTCGCTCGCTTTCACCAGTGGTGTGAGCACCAGTTATCTCTCGCATCTCGAGCGGGGGCGCAGGGATCGGCCGGGGGCGGCGGTGCTCGTCGCGTTGCTCACTTCGCTGGATCGGGTGCGGGTGGTCAGTCCGGCCGAGCGCAGGCTGTGTTTCGATCTGGCCGGGGTGAGCATGCATGGCGCTCCGTCACCGCGTCAGTTGCGCGAGGCGATTTCCGGTGCGGCGCATCGGGGGATGATGCTGCGCGAGGGGTTGGCGGCGTATGTGGATGCCCGGCTCACCGTGCTGGCCTGCAATGCGGCGTTCGCGGCGGCGCATCCCGGTATCGGGGAATCCCGCGGTCTGCTGCACTGGTATCTGGAGACCGGTCGGTCGAAACAATCGATCGGGAACAGGGATGAGGCGTTCGCCCTCCTCGTAGGCTGGCTGCGCGGCCTGGCGGGTGCGTTGCACAGTTCGGACGCGTTCGGGGAACTGGTCGCGGATCTGGGACGGTTCCCCGAGTTCGAACGCGTCTGGGCCGAGGCCGAACCTTTCTACTTCGAGGCTCCGAAGGTGTTGCGGCTGCGCGATTCCGGCACCGGCGCGGAGTCCGCCGTCGCCATCCAGGCGTTCGGGGTGGATTCGGTGCGTTTTCCGGGTTGGATCCGGTACCTGCAGGGCAGCCCGGCGGATCCCCGCGACACGCGGTGATCTCCTTGCGGATTCGGGCACGGGCGGGGCGTCGGTTCGCTTAGCGTGAGGCGGTTGCCGTCGAGAGAGGTCACTGATGCGAGCCGGGATGCTGAGTGTTGCGGAGCTGGTGGGTCAGGTCGAGGCGGGGGCGATCGACACCGTGCTGGTGGCCATGACCGATATGCAGGGGCGATTGCAGGGGAAACGTTGTTCCGCACGGTATTTCGTGGAGGAGGTGCTCGATCACGCCACCGAGGCGTGCAATTATCTGCTGGCCGTCGATGTGGAGATGAATACGGTCGACGGGTACGCCATGTCCTCCTGGGATACCGGATACGGGGATTTCGTACTGCGGCCGGATCTGTCGACGCTGCGGCTGGTGCCGTGGTGGCCGGGGACCGCGCTGGTGCTCTGCGATGTGGAGCGGGTGGATTCGGACGGGCAGCCGGTGACGGCCTCACCCCGCCAGGTGCTGCGGGCGCAGCTGGATCGACTGGCCGAACACGGGCTGTACGCCTACGCCGGGACCGAACTCGAATTCCTGGTGTTCGACGACAGTTACGAGGCGGCGTTCAAGGGCGGATACCGGCAGCTGACGCCTTCTAATCAGTACAACGTCGACTACTCGATGCTCGGGACGGCGCGAATCGAACCGCTGCTGCGGCGCATTCGCAATGAAATGTCCGGGGCCGGAATGTATGTCGAGTCCGCCAAGGGTGAGTGCAATCCCGGCCAGCACGAGATCGCGTTCCGCTATGACGAAGCGCTGATCACCTGCGACAACCACAGCATCTACAAGACCGGAGCCAAGGAGATCGCCGCGCAGGAGGGGCGCAGCCTCACCTTCATGGCGAAATACAATGAGCGCGAAGGCAATTCGTGCCATATCCATCTGAGTCTGCGGGATGGTTCGGGTAAGCCGGTCTTCGCCGGGGACGATGCCGACGGCGGTTCGCCGCTCATGCGCCACTTCCTGGCCGGGCAACTCGACTGCCTCCAGGAGTTCACCTATCTACTGGCACCGAATATAAACTCGTACAAGCGCTTTCAAGCGGGCAGCTTCGCGCCCACGGCGGTGGCCTGGGGCCGGGACAATCGCACCTGCGCGCTGCGCGTGGTCGGGCACGGTCCGGCGCTGCGTTTCGAGAACCGGGTGCCGGGCGGGGATGTGAATCCCTACCTCGCGGTGGCGGCCACCATCGCCGCCGGATTGCACGGCATCGAACAGCAACTACCCCTGGAACCGGAATTCCAAGGCAACGCCTACGTGTCGCAGCGGCCCCGGGTACCGCATACGCTGCGGGATGCGGCGCGCCTGTTCGGTGAGAGCAAGGTCGCGCAGCGGGCGTTCGGTGAGGATGTGGTGCGGCACTACCGGAATGCGGCACAGGTCGAATTGGACGCCTTCGACGCCGCGGTGACCGATTGGGAGCGGGTGCGTGGATTCGAACGACTCTGAGAGCGGTTCCGGGGTCAGCAGGCTGGCGAGCGACTCGGCACGGTCGGCCAACGGTGGCGCGGAGTCTCGGCGGCCGTTGATCGGCCTGCCCACCTACTCCGAGCGGACCAGGTTCGGGCATTGGGATGTCGATGCAGCGGTGCTGTCGCGGACCTATGTCGATATGACCGAGCGGGCGGGCGGCATACCGGTGTTGTTGCCGCCCAGCGGAACCGCGCGGCCCGAGGTGATCGAGCGCCTCGACGGACTGGTGCTGACCGGTGGGGCCGATATCGATCCGGAGCGGTACGACGCGGAGCCGCACGAGGCGACGCGCGGGCTGCGCACGGATCGGGACGCGTCGGAGTTCGCGCTGTTCGAGTTGGCGCGGGCGGCGGGCATGCCGGTGCTGGCGGTCTGTCGCGGACTGCAATTGGTGAATGTCGCCTTGGGCGGCACGCTGCATCAGCATCTCCCCGATGTGCTCGGGCATACCGATCACGCCCGCACGCCCGGCGTTTTCGGTGTGACCACGGTGCGGACCGTGCCCGGTTCGCAGGTGGCCACGATCGCCGGAGCCGAGGTGACGGTGCACTGTCATCACCATCAGGCGATCGATGTGCTCGCCGACGGTCTCACCGCCACCGCGCACGCCGCCGACGGCACCATCGAGGCGGTGGAGACCGGCGAGGCACCGTTCCTGGTCGGCGTGCAATGGCATCCGGAGGAGAACTCCGCCGACGACCGCCTCATGCGGGCGCTGGTGGAACAGGCGACACGCTATGGAAGGGAGCGCAATCGGTGACAACGACCCAGGTGATCAACCCCGCGACCGAAACGGTCGTGGCGACGGTGGAAGCGGCCGATCTGGCCGCGACGGACGCCGCCATCGAGCGGGCGCAACGGGCGCTGCCCGGCTGGCGGAATATCGCGCCGGGTGATCGCGCGCGCCTGCTGCGCCGATTCGCCGAGGCGATCGACGCCGATCTGGAGAACCTGGCGCAGCTCGAGGTGCGCAATGCCGGTCACACCATCGGCAACGCGCGCTGGGAGGCGGGCAATGCTCGCGATGTGCTGCACTACAGCGCAGGACTGCCGGAACGACTGCTGGGCAATCAGATTCCGGTCGCAGGCGGGGTGGACATCACCTTCCACGAACCGCTGGGCGTGGTCGGCATTATCGTGCCGTGGAATTTCCCCATGCCGATCGCGGCCTGGGGTTTCGGTCCGGCGCTCGCGGCGGGCAATACCGTGGTGCTCAAACCTGCCGAACTCACCCCGCTGACCGCCATTCGCATCGGTGAGCTGGCGACGCAGGCGGGCTTGCCGGACAACGTCTTTCAGGTGATCCCGGGTAAGGGTTCGGTGGTCGGCGCACGTTTCGTGACCCATCCCGCCGTGCGCAAGGTGGTGTTCACCGGTTCCACCGAGGTGGGCCGGGGCATCATGGCCGGTTGCGCCGAACAGGTGAAGCGGGTGACGCTCGAATTGGGCGGTAAGAGCGCCAATATCGTGTTCGCCGACGCCGATCTGGAGAAGGCCGCCGCCACCGCACCGTACGGCGTTTTCGACAATGCCGGTCAGGACTGCTGCGCACGCTCCCGAATTCTGGTGCAGCGCAGCGTCTTCGATCGATTCCTGGAACTGCTGGAACCGGCCGTACAGGGTGTGCGGGTCGGCGATCCCGCCGATGAGGCCACCGAGATGGGTCCGCTCATCTCGGCCGCGCATCGCGAGCGGGTCGCCGGATTCCTGGAGCCCTCCACCAAGATCGCCTTCACCGGCACGCGCGTCGAGGGTCCCGGATTCTGGTTCCCGCCGACGGTTGTGCTGCCCTCCTCCCCCGATGACCGCCTCCTCACCGAAGAGGTATTCGGCCCGGTGGTGGCGGTACTGCCGTTCGAGGACGAGGCCGATGCCCTGCGCATCGCCAATGATTCCGAATACGGCCTGTCCGGCTCCATCTGGACCTCGAATGTGGGCCGCGCGCTGCGGGTGGCCCGGGGCGTCGAGGCCGGGAACCTGTCGGTGAATTCGCATTCCTCCGTGCGGTATTGGACGCCGTTCGGCGGATACAAGCAGTCCGGACTGGGTCGTGAGCTCGGCCCGGATGCCGCGCGCGCCTTCACCGAGATCAAGAACGTCTTCATCGCCACCGACAATTAAGGAGATACGTTGCAGCGCTTACAGGATCGCGTCGCGGTCGTCACGGGCGGCGGCAGTGGCATCGGGCTCGCCACGGTCAAGCGGTTCGCCCAGGAGGGCGCGAAAGTCGTTGTCGCGGATATCGACGCCACCTCGGGGCAGGCCGCGGCGACCGAGGTCGACGGGCTGTACGTGAAGGTCGATGTCACCGATGAGGAGCAGGTGCGGGCGCTGTTCCAGACGGCGGTCGACACCTACGGCGGGCTGGATATCGCCTTCAACAACGCGGGAATCTCACCGCCGGAGGATGATTCGATCCTCACCACCGGACTGGAGGCGTGGAAGCGGGTGCAGGAGGTCAATCTGACCTCGGTGTACCTGTGCAGCAAGTACGCCATTCAGCACATGCTGGAGCGCGGTAAGGGTTCGGTGATCAATACCGCGTCGTTCGTCGCGGTCATGGGCGCGGCTACCTCGCAGATCTCGTACACCGCCTCCAAGGGCGGCGTGCTGTCGATGAGCCGTGAACTCGGAGTTCAGTTCGCGCGCGACAATATTCGCGTCAACGCCCTGTGCCCGGGGCCGGTGAACACCCCGCTGCTGCAGGAATTGTTCGCCAAGGATCCCGAGCGCGCGGCCCGCCGCCTGGTACATATTCCGGCCGGGCGTTTCGCCGAGCCGGAGGAAATCGCCGCCGCCGTGGCATTTCTCGCCAGCGACGATTCCTCCTTCATCACCGCGTCCCAGTTCCTGGTCGACGGTGGTATCTCCGGTGCGTACGTGACCCCGCTGTAGCGAGGTCAGGAGCCGACGGGGGCCTGTTCCCCCGGCGGTTCCTCCACGGTGCGCTTCGGCCCGGTGAACCAGCGCCGGGCCGAGGCGAACCACCAGATGGCGATCGCTCCCACCACGCCGACCAGCGCGATGGGTGCGTAATTGACCGAGTTCCAGGTGAATTCGGAATTCCAGGGATAGCCGCGATCATCCATCGGCAGGATGAACAGCAGGCTGATGAACACGATCCAGATCAGCGCGATGATGCCGACCGGCCGATACCAGCGCCCGAGTTGCCAAGGGCCGGTACGGAATCGGCTTCCGTTCATGAGCCGCAACAGAATCGGTATGCCGTAGGCGATATAGAGCCCGATGGTGGCGACCGAGGTGGCCGCCGCGTACGCGGTGGGAGCGTTCTCCGCGGGCACCAGCATCGACGGAATCAGCAGGATGAACGCGAACACCGAGACGAACAGCACCGCGTTGACCGGCACCTTGCGCGCCGACAGCTTGGACCACAGCGCCGAACCCGGCACCGCGCCGTCCCGCGAGAACGCGAACAGCATGCGCGAGGCCGCCGTCACCGAGGCGTAGCCGCAGAACAATTGGGCGATGGCGGCGATGATCAGCAGCAGTCCGGACCAGAACGAGCTGAGCGAGTTCTCCAGAATGTAGATCACCGGATAACCGCTGTTCTTGGTCGGATCCAGCGCGTCGTCCAGGTTCGGGATCGCGAAGGTCACCGCCATGATCAGCAGATAACCGGCGACCGCCGACACGATGATGGTGTTGATGATCCCCTTGGCGGCCATCCGCGAGGCGTCGTGCGTCTCCTCGGACATATGCGCCGAGGCGTCGTACCCGGTGAAGGTGTACTGCGCGTGCAGCAGGCCGAGCAGGAAACTGAACGCGACCCCGCCGAATCCGACCGAACTGTTGTCCACGGTCTGGGTGAAGACGAACCCGACGCTCTGATGGTGTTCCGCGCCGATGCCGAGCACCAGCACGAAGATCGCCACACCGCCGACATGCCACCAGGCGGAGATATTGTTGATGACCGCGGACAGATGCGGGCCGATGGCATTCAGTACCGCGTGCAGCACCAGAATTCCGGCGAACACCAAAAAGATTGCGGTGCGGTCGGTTCCGATATCGAGCCCGATCACATTGAGCACCACGGTGGTGAAAATCGCGGCGCCGTAATCGATCGCGGCCGTGACCGCGATTTGGCCGATGAGGTTGAACCATCCGGTGAACCAGCCCCAGATCGGCCCGCCCAACTCCGAGGCCCACCAGTACAGACCGCCCGAAGTCGGGTAGGCCGAGGCCAATTCGGCCATGGCCAGCCCCACGAACAGCACCATCACCGAGACCAGCGGCCAGCCCCACGCCATGGTGATGGGTCCGCCGTTGGAGAGTCCGATGCCGTAGCTGGCGAGCCCGCCGGTCAGGATCGAGACAATGGTGAAACTGATGGCGAAGTTCGAGAAGCCCGACCACGATCGGGCCAGTTCCTGTTTATAGCCGAGTTCGGCCAGCCGTCGTTCGTCATCGGACTGGGACTGATTAACGCTCATGCAGACTCCCGCGTGAAAACGCCGCCCTCACACGGCGTTTGCCAGGAGCTCAGTGTGAAGTAAACATGCGTCAACCACACCGCGAATGTGTAAATCGACAGTTACCCATCGATTCGGCCGGCCGCGAACTTGGCGGCGATATCCTGTGCGGTCACCCTGGCGAGTTCGATGAAGAACGGCACGCGTTCGGGAATCATGAGCGCGGTGGGTCCGCGCAGGCCGAGAGCGAATCGGCAGCGATCGTTCGTGTCGAGGATGGGCAGGCCGATGGTGCGGAAGCCCGGATCGAGTTCCTCATCGTTGTAGGCGTAGCCGCGCTCGCGGGTGACGGTGAGTTCGCGGCGGAGTTCGGCCGGACCGGAGACGGATCGATCGGTGCCCTCTTCATAAGGCAGGCCGTGCAATTCGTCATCGGTGGCGTCGGACCACGCCAGCAGCGCCTTGCCCAGGGCGCTGGCATGCAGGGGCAGGCGCACACCCTGGAGTTCGTGGCCGTCGGATTCACGCCAGCGGCTGGTGCCAAGCAGGACGGCGTGGATGCCGTGCCGGGTGGCGACCGACGCGCTCGCCCCGGTGGTGTTGGCGAGCTGTTCCAGTGCGGGCTCCGCGAGGTAGATGCGGTGCTGCCGGTATGCGATCTGACCGTATTCGGCGAGCGCGCCGCCCATGCGATAGCGGCTCGATTCCGGATCCTTCTCCAGAAATCCGGCCTGCACCAGCGCGGTGAGCAGGCGATGCGTGGTGCTGACCGCCAGCCCCTGCTGACGTGCGACATCGGAGACGCCGCGCTCCTCACCGCCCCGGAAGCAGTCCAGGACGGATAGGGCGCGGGCGACGGTCTGAACGCCGGAAGCTTCCACGGTGCGACGCTAACACAGCCGCACCGGTGGAGCTTTCCGCTATGCGGAAAGGATTTCCGTAGCAGTCGAACTCGATCTGTCAAGCTTTCCGATCCACGGAAAGCATTACCTGGTCGCGGGCCGCTCCCCTCCCTACTGTCCGGAGGCATTGATCGACAATCCGGAACAGGAGTCTCCACGATGTCCCGTAGGCGAGCCCTCATGCGTATCGCACTCGCGATCGTTCCCATCGCCGCACTCGTCGCAGGATGCGGTTCCGACTCCGGCGGCGGTGACACACCGTCGATCGTGCTCAAGGTGGTCGACCCGGGCAATGAGGGGCCGATCGCGATCGGCAAGCGCGACGGCACCTTCGACGCGGCGCTGGCACCACTCGGCGCGAAGATCGAATGGGTCAACACCACACCGGGTTTCAGCTCCATGCTGAAGCTGTTCAACACCAAGGAACTCGACGTGTCGGGCGCGGCGTTCAGCCCGGTGGTGGGTGCGCTGTCCAAGGATGTCGGCGTGCGGATCGTGGCGGTGCAGGATCCGGCCGGTAAGGATCAGAGCGGCATCATCGCCTCCCCCGGCTCGGGTATCCACTCGGTCGCGGACCTGGTGGGCAAGCGCGTCGCGGTGAACCCCGCCGCCAAGGGCGAGTACATCCTGCTCAAAGCCCTTGCGCAGGCGGGTATTCCGGCCGACAAGGTGACCCGGGTGCCGTTGCAGCAGAAGGATGCCGCCTCGGCGTTCGCCACCGGCAAGGTCGACGCCTGGGCCTCGTTCCTGATTCCGTACCAGGAGGCCAAGGCCAACGGCGGTATCGAGATCGCGACCGAACAGAGCATCGGGTCCAAGGACAATAGCGTCGTCGTGTTCCGCACCGAGGTGCTGGACAAGCATCCCGCGATCGCGGCCAAGTACCTCGAAGTGCTCCAGGGGCTGACGGCCAAACAGCACGCCGCTCCCGCCGATTTCGAGAATGTCTTCGAAACCACCGGTCCGCGTGCGCTTTCCGGTGCCCGGCTGAGCGATGCCATCCGGGTCGGCGGTGAGGCCACGGTGCCGCGTCTGCCGTCCGCGACCGATGCGACCGATCTCGCCGATGTGGTGAATGTGTTCTTCGACAATGGCGTGATCACCCGCAAGATCACCGCGGCCGATATCTTCTACGACCTGAAGTCCAAGCTCAACCAGGATCAGTTGACGGCCATCAAGGCGGGCAGCTGATATGGCGGTGATCACCGCGGCTCCCGCCGCAGCGGTCCGGCAGGAGCCGGTGCTCGCCCCACCGCGCAGCCGGGTCGAACGACGCAGGCCCGCATGGCTTTCGGTGCCGCTGCGATTCCTGCTGCCCGCCCTGATCTTCGCCGCCTGGTGGATCGGGTCCGCGACCGGGGCGATCGAGCCGCAGGTCATCGCCGGACCGCCGAAGGTGTGGAGCGCGTTCACCGAACTCGCGTCCAGCGGCCAGCTGGCGGACTTCGCCTGGGCCTCGTTCGTGCGCGCCGCGGCCGGGGTCGGACTCGGCGTGGGTGCCGGATTGATCCTCGGCCTGGCCGCCGGATTGTCCAGTCTCGGTGAGGAAGTGGTCGATTCGACCATGCAGATCGTGCGGGCGGTGCCGTTCCTGGCGCTGGCTCCGCTGTTCATCGCCTGGTTCGGCATCGACGAGCTGTACAAGGTGCTGTTGATCGCGGTGGCCACCGTCGCGCCGATGTACGCCTACACCTATCTCGGGGTCCGCAATGTGGATCGCAAAATGGTCGAGGCGGCACGAAGTTTCGGATTGCGCGGGCCGCGGCTGGTGCTCGAGGTCATCCTGCCGTCGGCGCTGCCGGGCATTCTGATGGCGTTGCGAGTGTGCCTGTCCATCAGCATCACCGGGCTCATCGCGGCCGAACAGGTCGGCACCCGTGAGGGTGTCGGATATCTGGTGTCGCTCGCGCAGGAGTACAACCGCACCGACTACATGGTGTTGTGCGTGGTGCTGTACGCGGTGCTGGGCCTGGTATTCGACGGTGCGGTGCGGATCGTGGAGAAGGTCGCCATGCCGTGGCGCAAGCAGGTGGCCATCCGATGAGCACCGCGGTATCGATCACCGGACTGCGGAAGTCGTTCGGCGACAAGACCGTTCTCGACGGCGTGGATCTCACCATCGAGCGCGGTGAGTTCACCGTGCTGCTCGGGCCGAGCGGTACCGGTAAGACCACGCTGCTGCGCTTGCTCACCGGGCTCGAAGCGCCCGATGCCGGACAGGTGCTGGTGCCATCGCGCCGCACCACCGTCTATCAGGAGCCGCGGCTCATTCCGTCCAAGCGGGTGCTGGCCAATGTGATTGTCGGGCAGCGGCGTTCGCGGGAGACACGGGAAGCCGGGCTGCGCGCGCTGGCCGAGGTGAACCTGGACGGTAAGGCGCGGCAGTGGCCCGCCACGCTCTCCGGCGGTGAGGCGCAGCGGGCCGCGCTGGCCCGGGCGCTGGTGCGCGAACCCGAATTGCTGTTGCTGGATGAGCCTTTCGCGGCGCTGGACGCGCTCACCCGGTTGCAGATGCAGGATCTGGTGGGCGACCTGGTGGCCCGGCATCGTCCGGCGGTGCTCATGGTGACCCATGACGTCGACGAGGCCATCCGGCTCGCCGATCGGGTGCTCATTCTCGATCGGGGGCGGTTCGCCGTCGACACCGTCATCGACCTGCCGCGTCCCCGCGATCGCGCCGACGCCGAAACCCTGCGGCTGCGCGCCGAATTCCTCGATCACCTCGGTGTGCGGCCGACCGCCGCGCACTGACCCCACTCCTCAGGAGCGATCATGACCGAAACCCTCTGGTACACCCGCTGCCCGGTCCCGACCGCCAGCGGCCTCGCGCACAGCCTGGGCTGGCTCGGTGACACCGCCGCCGCCTCCGGACTGGAATTCGGCGTATTGCAGGACGCCGGGCCGGAATTGGCCGGGCATCACTTCCTGCACGATCTGTCCGGGCTGGTGCGCGAGGGCGGCAATGTGCCCGCCATCGCGGCGCGGGCGCAGGGGTCGCCGACCCGGTTGATCGGGCTGACCTGGATCGATGAGGCGCAGGCCATTCTCGTCGGACCCGATTCCGACGTGGCCGGACCCGCGCAGTTGGCGGGACTGCGGCTCGGAGTTCCGGCCTGGGCGCAGGATCAGGCACGCAGTTTTCCGCGGGCCATGGCATTGCACGGCTTCTCCAGTGCGTTGCGACTGGCCGGGCTGACCCTCGCGGACGCGACGGTCACCGAGGTGACCGTCGAGCGGAATCCGCAGGTGCGCACCGCGGTTCGCGGCGGCGGGCGCGATGTCACCTGGGGCGTCGAGGAACTGCTGCGCGGTGAGGTGGACGCCATCTACGTCAAGGGCGCGCGGGCGCAGGAGGTCGCGCGGGAACACGGTTTGCGGGTCGCGGTCGATCTGGACGCCACCGAGAGCAAGCGGTTGCGGGTCAACAATGGCACGCCGCGACCCATCACCGTGCACGCGGACCTGCTCGAATCGCGGCCGGAAGTGGTGATCGGATTCCTGGCGCAGAGTCTGCGCGCGGCCGATTGGGCGGCCGGGAATCTGGACGGCGTGCGCGAGGTGCTACAGCGCGAAACCCTGTCCGGGCCGCTGGGTGTCGTCGCGGCGTACGGCGAGGATTTCCATCGCGGACTGCATCCGTCGCTCTCGGATGAGCGCTTGGACCTGATCGGGATTCAGAAGCAATTCCTGTACACGCACGGGTTCCTGGCGGCGGACTTCGATCTCGACGGCTGGGTCGCACATGAGCCGCTGGAGCGGGCGCGGGAACTGGTGGCCTCGGGGCAGGTGCCCGCATGACCGAATTCCTGTGGCGGCTGCCCAGTCGGGGTGATGGCAGGCATGTGCGGCCGGAGACCCGGCATCGCGGGGGTTTCGGCGGTCCGCCGCCCCGCACCCCGGCCACCGATGTGCGCCCGGGCAGGTTCGGGCCGTTCGACGATCTGCATCAGATCATCGATGCCGCAGAGCTTTCCGGGCTGGACGGGGTGCTCGCGCCCTACGATCCGGCGGGTGAGGAGTCGTGGATCGTGGCGGGCGGCGCATTGCGCGCCACCCGGTACGGCCGCGTCGTGGTCGAATTCCAGCCCGCGTTCGGAACTCCGGTGTACGCGGCGAAGATATCGGCCACGCTGCAACAGCTTTCGCACGGCCGGCTGGGATGGCGGCTCGCGGTCGATACCGACGCGGACGACGCCCGCACGCGGGGCGATCGGGTGGCGGGCGATGATCGCTACGCCCGGGCGGCCGAATTCCTGACCGTCGCACGCGGGGTCTGGAATGAAACACCGGTTCCGGGTGCGGGATTCAAGGGCACCGGGTTCGAATTCGACGGCGAGTACTACGACGTGATCGACGGCGGATTCCGGGGAATTCTCTCCGGACTGCCTTTCCCCACCGTCTACCTGTCCGGGACTTCCGCACCCGCACTGGAACTCTCGGCGCGGCACGGTGATGTGCACCTGTTCACCGAGACCGCCGACGGCCTCGACGCCGCACTCGCCGAGTTGGGCGAGCGGGCGGCCGCCGCCGGGCGAAGCGTACGCGCGGGACTCGAGCTACCGATCATCGCCCGGGAGACCGAGGCGGAGGCGTGGGCGCGGGTACACCGGCAGTGGCATGAGGTGCACGACGAAACACCTTCCGGCGCTTGGGCTCTCAGCGGCAATCGGTGGGCCGGGTTCGGCGAGCTGGGTTATTCACAGCCGATCGGCCTGGTCGGCAGTTATGAGCAGGTGGCCGAACGGCTTTCGGCGTATCGCGACGCCGGGATCGACAGTTTCGTTCTCGTCGGCCATCCGCAGATCGAGGAAGTGCATCGCACCGGCGAACACCTGCTGCATCTGGTGGATCCGGCCGGGCGCACGCTGGCTCAGGAGGCCACGGTATGACCATCGACACCTACTGGCGGATCGGCATGGAGGGCGATCACGCCTCGCTGCGCACGCCGCGCCGCTACAACCGCGGGCATGCGGGCGGATACGGTCCGGGCAATATCGCACCGGGCATTCGCGGCGGGGAGCTCGACGGGTACGCCTACATCGACCATATCGCCGCTGTCGCAAAGGCTTCCGAGGCCGCCGGATTCCTGGGTGGGCTGCTGCCTTCGTTCCCGGTCACCGATGATCCGTGGGCGGTGGCGGCGGCCCTGGCCCGGGAGACCACCACCTATCGGTTCATGGTGGCGTTCCAGCCGGGCTTCCTGCATCCGGTGCAGGCGGCGCGGATGTCGGCGAGCCTGCAGCGCGCGACCGGCGGGCGGCTGGTCTACAACATCATCAGCGGTGGCGGCGGACCCGCCCAATTGTGGTGGGGCGATAAGGTGTCGCACGACGATCGGTATGCGCGCACCAGTGAGTTCCTGGACGTGCTGCGCGGGGTGTGGGACGGGGCGCCCTTCGATTACGACGGGCGGTTCTTCCAGACCGAAAATGCCGCGCTGGCACCGGGATTGGCGGGTCAGCCGTTCCCCGAGGTGTACTTCTCCGGTTCTTCGGGCGCTGCCGTGCAGGCCGCGGGACGGCATGCGGACTACTACCTGTCCTGGCTCGAACCGTATGCTGATCTGCGCGCCAAATTCGACGGCGTGCGCGCGCATTCCGAAATCACCGGCCGCACACCGAAGTTCGCGGTGCGCATCGATATCGTCGCCCGGCATACCGAGGAAGCCGCCTGGGCCGAGATCGAGAAGGGCTGGGCCTTCGTCGATCGCGATGCCGCGAACCGCGCCGCCCAGGGCGATTCCGTCGGCGCGGCCCGCATCAAGGGCTGGGTCCCCGAAACCATCACCGGCTACCGCGATCTCGAAGTACAGCCGAACGTCTGGTGCGGTTTCAGCCTCATCCGCGGCGGCCCGGCCTTCGGCCTGGTCGGCAGCTACGAACAGGTCGCCCAGCGCCTCGACGAACTCGTCGACCTCGGCGTCGACGCCTTCATCCTCGCGGGCAACCCGCACCTGGAAGAGGCCTACCGCGTCGGCGAGGAAGTCCTGCCCCTGCTGGGCCGATCCCGCCTCACCACACCCGATTCCACCCCCGCACTCTCGCTCGCGCACTGATCCCGGTCGCGACCCCTACCCGAGGAGTATTCATGTCCCTGCGTGTCGGCTACTTCCCGCACAACAACTCGCTGTTCGTACTGCGGCATCGCGGCATTCTGGAAACCCGGCTGCCCGATGTGGAATGGGTGGATCTGCGCACCCTGCCGCGTTCGGAGCGGGTCGATCCGAAGACGGGATTGCCGTCGCTGCATTCGGATTGGCTGTTCACCGAGGGTGGTTACGACTTCATCGGCACCGGTTTCACCCCGCCGGTCACCGGTCTGGCCAATGGCCGCGACCTGGTCTACGTGGGCATCTCGGGGCCGCGCATCGAGAACGGCCGCCTGGTCACCAAGGCCGACAGCGGAATTCGCACCGTGGCGGATCTGAAGGGTAAGCGCGTCGGCATCGCGCACGGGTCGTGGCAGACCACCCTGCTGCTGTTCGCGCTGGAGAAGGCGGGTCTGTCCTGGTCCGATATCGAACCCGTCGACACCGATGTGCGCGACGGCGGCGATGCGTTGCTCGCCGGTGAGCTCGATGCCTGGACCGGTGCGTACCCCGGCCTGACCGCGGTCGAAGCGGCGGTGGAGCTGCACACCCTGGTGGACACCGAATCCGTGTTCAGCCACCCGTCGCTGTGGTTCACCCGCCGCGATATCGCCGAGAACCACCGCGCGGAACTGGAGGCGATCATCGCCTCGCTCCAGGAATCCGACGCCTGGATCACCGCCAATCCCCGTGCGGCAGCGCAGTACTTCGTCGACGATATCGTCGCCGCGGGCGGCACCGCCGACCTGGATGCCTGGGAAGCCGCCTTGCGCGGCCGCCCCTTCGGCGTCAACGCGGTCACCGAGGAATTCCTCGACGAGCAGCAGCACGCCGCGGACCTGCTGGCCGCCAACGGCCTGCTCCCCCGCACCGTCCAGGTTCGCGATGCGGTGGTGCCGTGGATCAGCCAGGCGGTCGAGGAGACCAAGTCCGGCACGACTGTCTGAGTCCACGGCGTGGCATAGGCGATCTTCGCCGTATCCACCCCGGCGCGCGTCCGCCGATCGTACGATCGGCGGACGGACCGGACGTCCGTTCAGGTCAATGTTGCCGGGGTGATCGCCATGCCTGCCGTGGTATTGCAAGCCGAAGGGCTGGTCAAGCGGTACGGCGGCGTGGAAGCGTTGCGGGGGGCCAATTTTCAGGTGTCCGCCGGGGAGGTCGTGGCGCTCATCGGGGATAACGGGGCCGGGAAATCGACCCTGGTGAAATGTCTTTCGGGGGCGGAACAGCCCGATGGCGGGCGGATTCTGCTCGACGGCGAGCCGGTGCGGATGGCCTCGCCGACGGCCGCGCGGCGGCTCGGGGTGGAGACCGTGTATCAGGATCTGGCGGTCGCGCCCGATCTGGATCCGGCGGCGAATCTCTTTCTGGGGCGTGAACTCCTGCGGCGCGGGCTGCCGGGCAGGCTCGGCATGCTCGATCGCAAGCGGATGAGAAGTCAAGCGGCGGAGCACTTTCAGCGGCTCGGCGTGGTGCTGCCGCGCGCGGATGTGCCGATCGGCTCGCTGTCGGGCGGGCAGCGGCAGACCGTGGCGGTGGCGCGGGCGGTGCTGTGGGCCAGCAAGGTCGTCTTCATGGATGAGCCGACCGCCGCGCTCGGGGTGGTGCAGCGCGAGCGGGTGCTCGAAGTCATTCGGCGCGTGCGGGATCAAGGTATCGCCGTGGTGCTGATCAGCCACAATATGCCCGAGGTGCGGGCGGTCGCGGATCGGGTCGAGGTATTGCGGCTGGGGCGGCGGGTGGCGCGCTTCGGTTCCGATGCCACGCTGGAACAGTTGGTCGGGGCCATGACCGGTGCCCTGTCGCCCGAGGATGCGGCATGAGCGAGGAGACCGCCGAGATGCCCGCGCCGACCCGGTGGCAGCGGCTGGCCGGGGCGAGCACGCTGTGGATCGGGATCGTGCTGGTCGCGCTGTACATCGCGTTCAGCATCACCAGCCCGAACGCGTTTCCGACGCGATTCACCCTGCAGACGCTGCTCATCGAAACCAGTGTGCTGCTGGTGCTTTCGATCGGTATGACCTTCGTGATCGTCACGGCCGGAATCGATCTGTCCGTCGGCATGGTGCTGATCTTCTCCGGGGTGCTCGCCGCGAAGACCATGGAGCGGCTGAGCCCGGGCGGGGACGCCACCCATGCCGGATGGGGGCTCATCCTGCTGGGCCTGCTGATATCCATTGTGGGCGGGGCGCTTTGGGGACTGATCAACGGTTTCCTGGTGGCCAAGGCCAAGATTCCGCCCCTGATCGTCACTCTCGGATCTTTCGGCGCGGCGCTCGGGTCGGCACAGCTGATCACCGGCGGGGTGGACACCCGCACCGTGCCCGAAAAGCTGCGCAATTCACTGGGTTTCGGCACCGTGCTGGGCGGCATTCCGGATCTGGTGCTGGTCGCCGCGGTGGTGACACTGCTGGGTGCGTGGCTGCTGCACACCACCCGCTTCGGGCGGCACACCTATGCGATCGGCTCCAACGCCGAGGCGGCCCGGCGCTCGGGCATCGATGTCACCCGGCATCTGATCTTGGTGTATCTCATGGCCGGAATGCTCTCGGGGCTGGCCGGTTTCATGAATCTCGCATACTTCGGCACCACTACCATCGCGGGCCACGGCACCGACAATCTCGACGCCATAGCGGGTGTCGTGATCGGCGGCACCAGCCTGTTCGGCGGGGTGGGATCGGTACTCGGCACCGTGATCGGGGTCTTCATCCCCTCGGTGCTGCGCAAAGGCTTCGTCATCGCGGGTGTGCCGGTGTTCTGGCAGCCCATCGCGGTGAGCGTCGTGCTCGTGGCGGCGGTGTGGTTCGACCAGTACCGCAGGCGGTCACGAGACCGGTAGAAATCAACTCGAAGGTGAGGGCCCGATGATGAGGACCGGACGAGCGGCCGTACTGGCCGGCGTAGTGGTGACGGTGGCGGCGCTGGTGACGGGTTGCGGTGGCTCGGTGAGCAATTCGGGCAGCGGGGATACGAAGAAGCTGGTGCTCATCCCCGGCGTCGCCAACGAACCCTTCTACATCTCCATGCAGTGCGGTGCGCAAGCCGAGGCGAAGCAACTCGGCTACACCCTGGACACCCAGGCCCCCACCCAATTCGACGCCGCCCAGCAGACCCCCATAGTCACCGGCGTCATCGCCAATAAACCCGGCGCGATCCTCATCGCACCCACCCACGCCCAAGCCATGGCCAGCCCGATCAAACAGGCAAAGGACGCGGGCATCAAGGTCATCGAGGTTGACACCGCCCTGGAAGACACCTCCGTGGCCCTGTCCTCCATCGCCTCCGACAATGTCAAAGGCGGCCAGCTCGCCGCCCAGACCCTGGCAAAACTGGTGGGCGACAAGGGTTCCGTCCTGGTGATCAACACCAAGGCAGGCACCTCCACCACCGATCAGCGCGCCCAGGGCTTCGAAGCCGAACTCGAGTCCCACCCCGGCATGTCCTCCCTGGGCGTCCAGTACAACAACAACGAAGCCGCCACCGCCGCTTCGATAGTCACCGCCACCTTGGCCGCCCACCCCGACCTGGCGGGCATCTTCGCCACCAACCTCAGCTCCGCCGAGGGCGCGGCCACCGGCCTGCGCAACGCCGGAAAACTGGGCCAGGTCAAGGTGGTCGGCTTCGACGCCAGCCCCAAACAGGTCCAGGACCTCAAAGACGGCACCGTCCAAGCCCTCATCGCCCAAAACCCCGGCGATATCGGCAAACAGGGCGTCGACCAGGCCGCAGCCGCCCTCGAGGGCAAACCCGTCACCCGCAATATCCAAACCGGCATGATCGCCCTGACCCAGGACAATATGTCCAGCAACGACCAGTACTTCTACAAGGGCAAGTGCTGAGCGCCGGCTGGTGACCGGCGGTCACCACAGGTCGTCGAAGAGGTCGCCCGCTACATCGCCGATGAGGTCGGCGGCGAGGATGCCGCCGCCGACACCGAGGGCGATTTCGGCTGCGCCGGTGAGGAAGTCGCCGGGGCCGGAGGAGCGCTGGGACTGCTGCGGGCGCTGGGCGGCGGACAGTTGCCGCTGGAGGTGCAGGACCTGCTGCTGGAGTTGGGCGTTGCGGTGCTGGAGCGATTCGATCAGGTGCTGGGCCTGGGTGGCGTTCACGGTGTTCTCCCTTGTGTGGCGGGCTCTTTCGGCCCGATGGGGAGAACGATGCCGGGCGGCGCTGACGAGGGGCTGACAGTCGGCTGACAGGGCGGGTTCATCGAGTTGTAACAGGTTCTAGTTATGGTTTCGGGGTGATCTTCCGACGTGATCGTTCCGGACTGTCCACGCTGCCGCGCGATGTGCGCGCGGATCAGTATCCGATGCCGACCGTGCCGCGGGGGTGGTACGCAGTGCTGCGGAGTTCGCGGCTGAAAAGCGGGGAGGTGGTGAGCCTGCACTACTTCGGGCGGGCGCTGGTCGCCTTCCGGGGGCGGGGTGGGGCGGCCACCGTGCGGGATGCGCACTGTCCGCATTACGGGGCGCATCTGGGGGCCGGCGGGAAGGTGGTCGACGGGCGGCTGGAGTGCCCGTTCCACGGGTGGCAGTTCGAGAGTGACGGGTCCTGTGCCGCAGCGCCTTTCGCGGCTCGGCCGCCCCGGGTGACACTCACGGGGTTGCCGGTGCGGGAGCACAGCGGGCTGATTTTCGTCTATACCGGCGCGGACGAACCGGTGTGGGAGGTACCGGAGATTCCGGAGGCCGTCGATCGCGGGTATGCGCGGCCGATCGATGACATGTTGACGGCGCGGATTCACGTGCAGGAGATGCGCGAGAACATCGTCGACGAATCGCATTTCCACCACATCCACGGGCAGAGTGAACCGCCGGTGCAGGAGCTCATCCCGGATGGTCCGTTCGCCGAAATACACAGCAGGTTCCGGAAATCCGTGCTGGGTTACTGGGTGGACAATAGTTTCGACGTGTTCATGTACGGGCCGGGTGTCATGGTGGTGCGGACGGGCGGGCCGCTGATCACCATGACCGCTATCGCGCTCACCACGCCCATCGACGACACCAGTAGCGAATTGCGGATGCTGTACTTCATTCGCCGACCGCGAATCCCTTTCGCCACAACGGTATTGAAGCTCGCCTTCCGGATGGTGGCGCTCGGCGAAGTACGGGAGGAGCTCGATATCTGGGATCACAAGATCCATCGAGCCCGTCCCGTACTGCTACCGCACGAGAAGGGCATCAAGGCGCTGCGCCGCTGGTACGCGCAGTTCTATCCGGAGGCGTCAGGCGCCGGGCAGCACCAGGATCGGCTTGATGGTCACACCGGTCTCGGCATCGTGCATGGCGGTGTTCACCTCGGCGAAGGGGTAGTGCCGGGAGATGCGCTCGATGGGGAACTTGCCCGCGCGATGCCATTCGATGAGCTGGGGGATGAACTGCTGCGGGTCGGCTCCGCCTTCGATACAACCGCGGACGGCCTTGCCATTGCCGGTGAGATGACCGATCTCGAAATCCATGCTGGCCTCGCCCAGGCCGACCACGACCAGGGTGCCGCGCGGAGCCAGCGCCAGTAGCGCATTGGCGATGACCGGATTGGCGGCGGTGGTGTCCAGGGCGAAGGTCGCGCCGCCGCCGGTGGCGGCGTGCACCTGGGCCACCACATCCTCGGCCGCGCCGTCGATCAGCGTGGTCGCACCGAGTTCCTTTGCCAGCGTGAGCCTTTCGGACGACAGGTCGATGGCGACGATATTCTCCACGCCCAGGGCGCGCGCGGCCAGCAGTGCGGACATGCCGACACCGCCCACGCCGAAGATGGCGATCGACTCGTGCGGGGCCGGGCGCATGACATTGGCGACCGCGCCCGCACCGGTCTGCACACCGCAGCCGAACGGTGCGCATGCCACCAGATCCACTTCGTCATCGACCACGACCACGCTGGTGCGCAGCACCAGCGCGTGCGTGGCGAAGCTGGACTGGCCGAAGAACGCGCCCATGACGCGCTCACCGTTGACGCTCAGCGGTGAGGTGAAGTCCGAGCGGCCACCGGAGGTGTTCAGGATGATGAAGTTCTCGCAGTAGCACGGCGCACCGGTGGTGCACTGGCGACACGTGCCGCAGCTGCTGTAGGTCAGCAGTACGTGATCGCCGGGCTGCACATCGGTGACCTCGGAGCCGACCTGTTCGACAATGCCCGAACCCTCGTGGCCGAGCACGATGGGCAACTCCGCCGGGAAGACACTCTTGGTGACCAGGTCGGTGTGGCAGACGCCGGTGGCGACAATGCGCACCAGCACCTCATTCGCGCGGGGCTCCTCCAGCGTGAGGGCTTCGAGCGACAGGGGTGCCTGCGCTCCGCGCGCGACCGCGGCAGTGATGTCCATCCGGACAACTCCTTCCCAAGTTCGGCGAAGGGAATCTCACGCCGATCCCCGCCACCCTAGGGCGCGGCGCGACACAAATCTAGAACAGGTTCCACTGAGAGGGGCGGGGGCTTGCCCTGCGGGTTCCCACCGGACCGGTGATACGCGGACGCGCGATACCGCATACTCGTCTCACCCCCTGCGTCGCATCTGAAGGAATCCCGATGGATCTCGCGGCTCCCATCTGCATCGTCGGCGCGGGACAGAGCGGCATCATGGCGGCCGCCGAACTCCGCGATCTCGGATACACGAATATCGATATCCTGGAGGCCGGAGCACAGCTCGGCGGCTACTGTCAGACCGCCGAAATCGACGGTGAGACATACGATTTCCAAGCCCACCTGGTGATCCAGCAGGATTTCGGCGCGGACTTCGCCGATACCGCCATCCATCGGCTGCTCACCCGCCATCCGGTCGAAATGCAGACCGAGGCGCTCTTTTTCGTCGGCCGAGACGAATCCGGTAAGCCGCGCTCGGCGGTGCCGCCGCATTTCATCCCGCTGTTCGGACTGCTGACCCCGGATCAGGCGGCCGATCAGCTGGCCGAAGCCTGGACCATTATCGAGCGAGCGGTACGCGACAAACACGGGCCGGGAATCGCCGGGCTCAATTTCGACAGGATTCCGGGCGAGACCTGGGAGACCTATCGGGCACGGCATGCTCCGCTGGTCGGCGAACTGCTGCAGGGCATCACGCTGTACGCCAATATGCGACGACCGCGGCAGCCAGCGGAGACCATCATCAATATCAATGCGCACATCTCCGGGCATGTCTCCCAGTTGGCGAAGCTGATCCTGTCGCTGTATCCGGAGCAGCGGGAGGCACTGCTGGCCAAGATGCCGGAATCGCTGCTCGCGCAGATGAGTTCGCGGCGACCGGTGACCTTGAGCATGCGGCGCGGATTCGTCAGCCTGCTGCACCGCATGGTCGCGGACCTCGACCTGCGGGTCCGAGTGAACACGCCCGTGATCGCCATCGAACCCCTTGCCCCGGAGCGCATTCGAGTGACCACTCGGATGGACGGCGAACCACACGAGAGCATCTACTCCCGTGTCATCGTCACCGCCCGGCCCGCACAGATTCGAGAGATCTTCCCCGCCGGGCAGATTCATCAGGCGTTCGCCGAGCGGAACTGCCCCCGTACCTGGACCCGCAGCTATCTCATCAAGGTCGCCGACGAGATCATCGAATTCCCGCGTAAGCCGAATTCACCCGAACCCCTGGGCTTCTGGGTGATCGAACCCTACGGCAGCTTCACCGATACCGATCCGGAGCAGGCCACCCACCGCATCACGGCGGTCAACAAACAGCATCCCGGCCCGTACTGGGTCTGCTTCAGCAATTCCGATACCTCGATCTCCGACGCGGCAGCCTGGGCTTTGGCCAAGGAAGGGCTCTACCTGTTCCACGATCCGGAACTGATCACCGAAACCATCGCGGAATGGCCTGCGTACCCCAGCGCCGCGGCGATCCGAGACGGCTGGTTCGACCGCATCGCGAATCTACAAGGCCGCGACGGCATCTACTTCACCGGCGAAATCCTGTCCGGCCCCACCGCCGAATGCATCAGCGCCTTCGCCCGCGATGTGATCCCGGATTGGTTCGCCTAGCACCGCGCTGACCTCGAACCAGCCTCACCCTCCCCCGATCAGATTCCGCTCCGGAACACCCGGAAAGCCTTTCTACCAGGCATTTCTACCCCTTTCCGATGCGTTCGCGATGGTGATCTGCACGCCCCGATTTCTACCGTGGATTCACTCCATTCGGAGCGATTCAGTTCTCATATCGGACGAGGGAATCCCATGCGTAAGATCATTTCCCGGCTCATCGTCGGCATCGCAATCATGGCGGGCACTTCGGTGGCGGTGCTGCCGACCGCCAATGCCACCATCTACTACGGCGCTATCGCGGTCTCTTCCGACGGATCCATCGGCAAGGCATGGGATTACCCATGGTCGTCCGATGCCAGGAATGCCGCACTGTCCTCGTGTGGCCGCAGCGACTGCAGTGTGCTGGCCTCGTTCAGCGAATGTGGCGCGGTCGGCTATTCGCCGGGCGCCGGAATGTACAACGGCGGCACCGGATCCACCCGGTCGGTCGCGGAATCCAATGCCCGCCGCTATACCGACTCCTACATCGTCGCATCGGTCTGCAATTGATCGAATACGACACCGTGCGCCGCCGGGCTCCTCCGGCGGCGCACCGCGTCAGGAGAAGCGGTAGGGAGTCAGGTATTCCGGGATCACGACCTTGGTATCGGGGCTGGCGGAGTGGATCGCGTCGACGAAGGCGTTGCGGCGGGCAAGATCCTTTTCGCCTATGGGGGGTGGGTTTTGGAGGGGGGATTCGAAGTTGTCCCAGTGGACCGGAATCACCGTGGGCGGATTGCCCAGGGTTGTGAGGAGTCGCGGTAGGTAGGCGTGGGTGGTGTCGGCGGAGTTGACCGCGATCATGGCGATGTCGGGATGGACACCTTCGAGGTTGTGCGCGGCGAAATCGCTTGCGCCCATGAAGAACACGCTGGGGCCGTCCTTGACCGACAGGTGGAAGGTGAGGGTGTCGCCTTCGGGGAGGTCGGCGATGGTGGCCGGGCGTTCGGGCGGGGTGGGACGGACGCCCGGGAAGGTGATGCCGTAGGAGGCGGTGCGGCTGTGCAGGGAGCTGATGACTTCCATTGTGTGCGTGCCGAAGTCGAGGATCTCACCGCCTTTGACGGTGCTCAGCTGGGCGGCGGGGACGCCCATGGACTGGGCGATATTGCAGGTGGTGAGGGTGCCGTGCACGCGAGCCCCGGTGCTCGTGGCGATATGCGGGACATCGTTGAAATGGTCCCAGTGCGTATGGGTTACGAAAATGCGCTTCGGTGTGCCGATATGCGGATCGATCGCGGCCGGATCCACCCGCAGCGGGGTCGCGGAATCGAATGCGCCGCTGGCGAGCCCGACCGGGTAGCGGGTCAGGTACGGGTCGATCAGCAGGGTTTCACCGGCCAGGTCGATACGCCAGCCGGAGACGCCCAGCCATTGCAATTCGATTGCGGCACCGGCTTTTCGCCGATCCGGTGCGGTGTCATGCCGGGTCAGGGCGAACGCGCCCGCGGTTCCGGCGGCGGCGATGCCGACTCCGGCGGTGGCCGCGCCACGCAGGAACCGGCGGCGGTCGATACGGGATGTCATATCGATGACGAAAGCAGCCCGCACCCGCCGGTGTCCAAGATCAAAAGCCGAATCAGGTGATAGGTGAACGGATATCAGCGCTGGTACGAAGCATTTCCACGGAGGCGCGGGCGGCGCGACTCATGGCCAGATCGACGTCGAGGCGGCGGCTGCCGAGCTCCTCGGTGCGCGCGAAGATCGCCACCGCGTACCGGCCGCCGTCCGGATATTCGATGACACCCGCCTCCATATGCAGTCCGGGCAGCGTGCCGGTCTTCGATGCCACCCGCACCTCATCCGGGAAGCCCGCGGCCAGGCGGGTCCAGAACAGTTGCCGCCCGAGCAGATCCCGGGTGGCGGCGCAGGCGGCGGGCGAACCCGCACGGTCCTGCCAGATCAGGGTCAGCAACCGGGTGATATCGCGGGGTGTGCTGGAGGTGGTGTGCGCCGGATCGAAGACCCGCATGGCCGCGACCTCGGCGCACGTCAAAGTCGGGTAGACGCGGGCGAATTCGGCCCCGTCGGCCGCACCGGCATCGGCCAGCATGGATTCCAGCAGCTGCCGGGGTCCGCCGATCACCCGGGTGTGGTCCAAACCGAGTTCGGCGGCGAGCAGACCGGGCGTATCCGCACCGATGCGCCGCAACACGAGATCGGCGGCGGTGTTATCGCTCACCGACATGGCGAAGTAGGCCAGATCGCGCAGCGACACTTCGATATCGTCCGCGCATCCGGCGGTGCCCCAGCCGCCGAGCCGATCCTCGGCCCGCACCCGCACCCGTTCGGTGGCATCCACCTGGCCCGCATCGACCTGGCGGCAGAACTCCAGCGCCAGCAGAATCTTGAAGATCGAGGCGATCACCACCCGCTCGTCGGCGCGCACCCCGACCTCACGACCGGTATCGATATCGATGGCGTGCAACCAGCCCCGCACCGGGACGGCCGCGAAGATCTCTTCCAGCACCGGACCACGGTAGCCGGGTCCCGAACTCATATCCGATGGCATATCGTTGCCGGGTGGATCTGGCCCGGCACCTGCGCTATTTCCTGGTCGTGGCGCAGGAACTGCATTTCGGCCGGGCTGCCGAACTGCTGGGCATGGCCCAGCCGCCGCTGAGCCAATCGGTGCAGCGATTGGAACGCGAACTCGGCGTGACACTGTTCGATCGCTCCCGTCGGCAGGTCGAACTCACCGCCGCGGGCACGCTGCTGATCGATCAGGCGCGGCGCATGCTGGCCGCCGAGGAAAGGCTGCGCACCGTGATGCGCAAGGCGGGCGACGGCGACCTCGGCACCTTGCGCGCCGGGGTGCCGCCGGATCTGCCCGCCACCCTGCTGCATGCGCTGCTGTCCCGAATCGAGGCCGAAATACCCGGTCTCACAGTCGATTTGCTGGAACTCACCACCGCGGAACAACTCCGGGTACTCGATACCTCGGCCCTGGATGTGGGTCTGGTCGATCATCCGGCGGCCCTGCCCGATCTGGCGCACGGCCCGATCGTCGACCTCGAACTCGGCGTGGTGCTGCCGCGCACCGATGCCCTGGCCCGGTCATCGGAGCTCGAGCTCGCCGAGCTGACCGGACACGATCTGGTGCTGTTCCCCCGCGCCGCCGCACCCGATTGGCACGATCGGCTGCTCGAGCATTGCCGGGCGCGGGGATTCGTGCCCGCCCGCATTCGGCATGCCCGCAATCCGGAATTCCTGCTGGGGTTGGTGCTGGCGGGGCACGGAATCGCCCTGGAGCTGGAGAGCACCGCGCGGCGCGAACCCCGGGTGGCCTGGCGTCCGATCACCGGACGGCCGCTGCGCCGCCGGCTCGCGGCGGTCTGGCCGGGCACCGGCGCTCACCCGGCCGCACCCCGTTTCGCCCAGCTCACCGCCGAGGTCATTACCGCCGACGGCGCCCGATCGGCCTTGGCCACACCGGGCGGGGCCGGGCCGTGGTCGGTCGTCTACACGCCGCGACCACGTGAGTGATCACTGCCGGGAGAACAGGCCCCGGCTGCCGCCGCCCGGGTTCGCGCACGAGCAGCGCTGTGCGACAGGCACATCGCCGAGTACTTCCTCGACATGCTCGCCGCAGCCCTGGAAGGAGGGCTTACCGCAGGCCTGACAGACGATTCGCTGGCACACATGATCTCCTATGGCGTCGTGAAATGGCTGAAATACCTACAAGGGGTATTCCCTGGCAGTCTACGGTCAGTGCCCGACAGGAAATCGGGTGCTCCCGGTATCGCTGCCCGGAATGACCGGTAGTACAAGGGCCGATGGGTGCTCGGCATCGTGATAGACGGTCTGCGTGGCGAGCTGTGAATTCGCGCTCAGGCCGAAGGGTTCCCCGGTGTTCGGATTCGGCGCGTACTGCGGAAAGTCACTGCTGGAGACCTCGACCCTGATGCGATAACCGGCTTTGACCAGGTACGACGTCGGCCAGATGGCGATCTTGTACTCGTAGGCGCGGCCGGGCTCGATGGGTGACGGATGCTCCAGCGAATCCCGGAAGGCGGCCCGGATGATGCCGTTGTTGAGGTTCATCGTGCTGCCGTCCGGGGCGAGCGCGACCAGCTTGGCGGTGAAGTCGGTATCGGGAGCGGTGGACGAAGCCCACAGTTTCAGCTGGATCGGACCGGTGATCTCGGTATCGACGGTCATCGGATCGGTGGTGTAGGTGAGCACGTCGGCGCGCTGCTCCACCACGAACTGATCGACCGGCCCCTGCGGGCCGGTGCCCGCACCGCAGCAGGAGTGTCCGCCCGCGCTGGGCACCGGATTGGCCGGGTCGTAATCGTAGATATCCGGGGGCTGTGGATCTTTGGGCGCATCGGTCCCCAAATGCCCGGCCCGGCCCTGTATTCCATTGCCGCCGACGCCCGACAAGTAGTAGGTGGTCCAGCGGGTATCGGGGAGCGGCCAGGCGGTGGCGCTCTTCCAGCGGTTCGCGCCCATCAGGAAGTAGTCCACGATCGGGTGTCCGGATACGTTGCCGCCCTTGCCCTTCAGGAATTGATCGAACCAGGCGAGCATGAGTTCGTTGACGGGACTGTCCCCGGCCGCACCGGCGGCGGTCATCATGGGCGTGCCGATGCCGGAACCCGTTCTGCCCCAGCCGACATGGTCCCAGGGGCCGATCACCAGACGCTGATTCGCCCGCGCCTCGGGGGTGCCGCCGTTGGCGACCATACCGGTGAAGTTCTCCACCCCGCCCGCGAGGAAGGCGTCGTACCAGCCCTCCATGTCGAGCACCGGCACTTTCACCTGCGCGTAGCGGTCGCGAATGCTCCACTGTTTCCAGTAGTCGTCACGGGTGGCGTGCCGGAGCCAATCGAAGTACCAGGGCGCGACCGCGGGATTCTCCGGATGCATGGGCGGGAACTGCTGATACGGCCGGAATCCCAGCCAGCGCGTGTAATTCGCCACGTCCGAGCGCAATTGCTTGGCGGTGCCGGTATCACCGCGATTGAGCGCGGAGCTCGCGGCGATCGTCCCCATCGCCCACGGTTCGACGAAGCCGAGCCGGAACGCGCCGCCCTCGTAGTTCCAGCCGTCGTAATAGTCGGAGGAGGTGTTGGCGGGCACGATGGTGGTCAGATGCGGCGGCGCGCCGACGGCCGCGAGCCATTGAGTGGCACCGACATACGAGGATCCGTACATCCCGACCTTGCCATTGGATCCGGCGAGCCCGGCCGCCCATTCCACCGAGTCGTATCCATCGTCGAGGTCGTTCCCGAATTCGGTGAACGTGCCCGCGGACGCACCCTGGCCCCGAATATCCTGTACGACAACGAGATAGCACTGCGAGGCGAACCAGTCCGGCGACTGATAGCGGAACGGCTGAATCTGCGCCTCCGCCTTGCCGTACTGGGTCCGCATGAGGATCACCGGCACCTGCTCGGCGGTCCGGGGCCGGTACACATCGGCTCTCAACACCACGCCGTCGCGCATGGCGGCGGGGACGTTCTCCTGTTTGTCGACCGCGCAGGAGCCGCGACCGCTCACCGGCGGCCACTGCGCCGCCGCCGGTGCGGCCTCCCCGGCGGACCCGCCATCGCATCCGGCGGCGATCAGGGCCGCCGCCGATAGCAGCGCGCCCCAGCGGGCAATGCGAAAACGACCGGGGCGGTTCCGCGTCATCGCTCGACCGTACACCCGGACCTCGATCGCGAATCCGGGTTTGCGCAGTTCAGGGCGAGAAACGGCACGGGCGCAAGCGAATTGGGCGGTTCCTGTCACTCGACAGAAACGTCCGGCAATCCAGAAGTTACCAGGGGCAGCACAAGCGATACGCGCACGTCATCGAAACGGTCGGCGACACCTAAAAACTATCGATTGACAGGTTGATCGGTAGGAGCGTTCATGGGCACTGCATTGCTGGACACCGAGGTGTCCGAGGTCGGCACTGTCGAGGAGCTGCGCGTGACGTTCCGCCGCGGCGGGCGTGAGGTATTCGCGCTGCGCGGGGTGTCGCTCGGCGTGCGGCGCGGCGAGATCCTCGGACTCGTCGGCGAATCAGGTTCCGGGAAAAGCGTTCTCGGCTATTCGCTGCTGGGCCTGCTGCCCGCCGGAACCCGCGTGGAAGGTTCGATCACGGTCGCCGGGGCCGATATGGTCGCCGGTGACGAGCGAACACTGCGCAAGGTGCGGCGACTGGATCTCGGTGCGGTATTCCAGGATCCGATGACCTCGCTGAATCCGACCATGCGCATCGGCGCACAGGTCGTCGAGGCCGCCGGGAGCGAAGCCGAAGCGATACGACTGCTCACCGCGGTGGGGATCCCCGAACCCGCGCGGCGGATGCGCAGCTACCCCCATGAGCTGTCCGGCGGTTTACGCCAGCGCGTCATGATCGCCATGGCGATCGCGGGCAACCCGGAATTGATCATCGCCGACGAGCCGACGACCGCGCTGGACGTCACCGTGCAGGCGCAGGTTCTGGCCCTGCTGCGCGGAATTCGCGAGGAGCTCGGCTGCGGCATTCTGCTGATCACCCACGATCTCGGGGTGGCGGCGCAGATCTCGGACCGCCTCGCGGTGCTGTACGCCGGGCGGATCGCCGAAATCGGCCCCACCGCACAGGTGCTCGGCGACCCGGCGCACCCCTACACTCGCGGCCTGCTCCGGTCCCGCCTCACCCTGACCACCCCGCTCGGCGAACGTCTCGCGGCGCTGCCCGGTGAAGTGCCGAGTCCCGCCGCGCCCCTGCCCGGCTGCGCGTTCGCGCCCCGCTGCGAGCAGGCCGTCGCGCGATGCTCCAGCACTCCCCCGGAACCGGCCGAGATCGCAGTCGAACGGGTATCGGCATGCATTGTGCCCGTGGACAAGGACCGTGGAGAGAGCATCGCGGCAAAGGCTCGATCGGCCGACGCATCAACGAATGACGCTGTACCGCAGTCGATAACGAAAGGCGAGGCCGAGGCCGCACCGGCCGTGGTGCTGCGTGACGTGACCAAGACGTTCAGCGTCGGCGGGTTGCGCAATCGCGCGACATTGCATGCGCTGCGGCGGGTTTCGCTGACCGTCGAACGCGGTGAGGCGGTGGCGCTGGTCGGGGAGAGCGGATGCGGCAAGTCCACGCTGCTGCGCGTGATCGCCGGTTTGGAGCAGGCGAGCGGCGGGACCGTACAGACCGGGGCGAACTCCGATGAGCGGCCGCAGATGGTGTTCCAGGACGCGGGGGCCTCGCTGACGCCGTGGATGTCGGTGGGCGAGTTGATTTCCGAGCGACTGTTGCGGTCGGGGCTGTCGCGGGGCGAGCGCAAGGCCGCGGTCGAGACGGCGTTGGGGCGGGTCGGGCTGGTGCCCGAGATCGCGAAGGCGCGGGCGCGGCAGCTGTCCGGCGGTCAGCGGCAACGGGTTTCGCTGGCGCGGGCGACCGTGGTGCCGCCGTCGATCCTGCTGTGCGATGAGCCGACCAGCGCGCTGGATGTCTCGCTGGCGGCGTCGGTGATCAACCTCATCGGTGAGCTGCGCCGAAGCCTGGGTATGTCGGTCGTCTTCGTCACGCACGATCTGGCGGTCGCCCGGGTGGTGGCCGATCGGATCGCGGTCATGTATCTGGGGCGAATCGTCGAAATCGGCACCGCCGATGAGGTTCTCGGCAATCCGGTGCATCCCTATACCCGCGCGCTCATCGATGCCATTCCGGATCCCGCGCGCGCACCCGTCGCGCCCCGGGGTGAGCCCGCGAGCCCGCTCGCTCCCCCATCGGGGTGTGCGTTCCATCCGCGCTGCCCGGTGGCGGTGGACGCCTGCGCCGATGCGCGGCTCGATGTCCGGCTCGAGGGCATTCCCGGCGGTACGCATCAGGTGGCGTGTATCGAACAGAAGGTGAGCTGATATGACCGTCGCCCTGCCCGCGCTCACTCGATTGCGCGGTACCCGAATCACGGTGGCGCCGCGCGCTTTTCCCGGCGGCTGGAATGGCGTCGGGGTGGCGTTGCTCGGTGTGGTGACGCTGGTCGCGCTCGCCGTGCCGGTGCTCGCGCCCTACGATCCGCTGCTGCCGGTGGGCATGCCGCTGCAATCGCCCGGGCACGGCGGATTCCTGCTCGGCACCGACAATATCGGCCGCGATCTGCTGAGCCGGGTGCTCTACGGTATGCGCGCCAGCTGGTTCGCCGCCCTCGCGGTGGTGGCGAGCGGCCTGGCCGTAGGCGGTCTGATCGGCCTGATCGCGGGCACGGTCGGCGGCTGGATCGACAACCTGCTGATGCGCGTCACCGATGCGTTCCTGGCGCTGCCCGCGCCGGTGCTGGCCATTGCCGTGGTCGCCGCGCTCGGTCCCGGCTTCACCCACACCCTGATCGCGGTCTCCATCGTATGGTGGCCGTTCTACGCCCGGCTGGTGCGCGGTGAGATCGCCGCGCTGGCCGCCCGGCCGCACGTGGAGGCCGCGAAACTCAGTGGGGTGCGGCCGATTCGGCTGGCGCTGCGCCATCTGCTGCCCGGTGCGGCACCGGGTGCGCTGGTGGCGGCCAGCCTGGATCTGGGCACGCTCATCCTCACCCTGGCCTCGCTGTCCTTCCTGGGACTCGGGCAGCCCGCACCCGCACCGGAACTCGGCGCGGACGCGGCCCGCAATCTCAGTTACTTCCTGCAGCAGTGGTGGATTCCGGTCATGCCGGGACTCGGCGTCGCGGTGCTGGCGCTGATCGGCACCGTCGCCGGTGACTGCCTGCGCAATCTCACGAGTAGGGACCGCTGATATGCGTGGATTCATCATCTCCCGGCTCGCCGCCATGGTGGCCATCCTCATCGCGCTCACCGGCGTCATGTTCGTGCTGCAACGCATTTCGCCGCTGGACCCGGTGCACGCGCAGCTGGGCAGTTCGGCCTCGCAGGCCGCCATCGCGGCGCGACGGCATGAGCTCGGCCTGGATCAGCCGGTGCCGGTGCAGTTCTGGCACTATCTGACCGCGGCGGCGCACGGCGATTTCGGCACCTCGTATCGCACCCGCCGACCGGTGAGCACCGATCTGCTGCATTTCGTGCCCGCGACACTGGAACTCGCGCTGTGCGCCCTGGTGATCGCGCTCGCGCTGGCGGCGCTGCTGGCCTTCGCCACCACGCTGCGCTGGCCCGGTGCGGGCGTACTGCGGGCGGTGCTGTTCGCCGGTGCGTCGGTGCCGATGTTCCTACTCGGCATCCTCGGGCTGATCGTGTTCTATCAGCGCCTGGGCTGGGTGCCCGCCAATGGCCGGTCGTCCATCTCCGGAGCACCAACGGGCCCAACGGGTTTGCTCACCGTGGACGGTCTGCTGGCCGGGCGGTTCGATGTGGTCACCGACGCGTTCAGCCATCTCATCCTGCCCGCCACCGTCATCGCGCTCGGTCCGGCGGTGGCGATCGGCCGGGTGCTGCGGTCGAGTCTGCTCACCGACATCGACAGCGATTACGCGCGCACCGCCAAGGCCAAGGGCCTGAGCCCGGCCCGCATCCTGCTGCGGCATGTACTGCGCAATTGCGTCGGCGCGGCCCTGTCCATGACGGGATTACAAGTGGGACTGATGTTCTCGGGCGTGCTCGTGGTCGAGCAGGTCTTCGGCTGGCCGGGTATCGGCCAGTACGTCGCCCAGAGCATTCCGGTCGCCGACTTCCCCGCCATCGCCGGGGTGACGCTGCTGCTCGGCGCGGTCTACGTCGTCATCAATACGGTCGTCGACCTGCTCCAGGCTGCCGCCGATCCGCGCCTCGTCACCGCCTGACCTTCCCCTGAAGTTCGATTCGAAGGAACCGCCCTATGCTCCACACCGCCCGAAGGCTCCTGGCCGCAACCGCTTTCGCCTCCGCCACACTGCTCGCGCTCACCGCGTGCGGTTCCGCCGATCACACACCCAATGCCGCACCGACCGATAAGGTGCTGCACCTGTCCTTCCTGCAGGATCCGGGTCAGCCGCCGGACCCGGACGTCTATTACGCCGGACAGGGATTGCTGCTGACCACGAATCTGTACGAGGGACTGCTGCAATACGCCCCGGGCACCGAGAAGGCCGAGCTGCAACCGCTGCTGGCCACCGCGTGGACGGCGTCACCGGATAACAAGGTGTTCACCTTCACGCTGCGCCAGGGCGTGAAATTCCATGACGGGACGCCGTTCACCTCGGCCGCCATCAAGACCTCGTTCGATCGCCGGCTGGCGGTGAATCAGGGCCCGGCGTACATGGTGTCGGACATCGAATCCGTTACCACACAGGGTGATTACGCCGCGACGATCACGCTGAAGGCACCAAACGCGGTGTTCCTGGACTACCTCGCCTCGCCGTACGGGCCGCGCATGCTCAGTCCCACCGGACTGGCCGCCAATGCCGGGACCGATAACACCCAGACCTATCTGACCACCCACGATCTCGGCACCGGCCCGTACACACTCACCGACGCACAGGTCGGATCCCATTACGCGCTGGCCGCTTTCGGCGATTACTGGGGCAGCAAGCCGTACTTCACCACCGTCGATCTGCCGGTGATCACCGATACCTCCTCACAGCAGCTGCAATTCAACAACGGCCAGCTGGCGGCGGTGCTGCACGATCTGCCGTCCTCGGCGGTCTCGTCGTACATCGGCAATTCCAAATTCGCGAATTACTCACTGCCGACCATGATGTCGAACTACTTCTACGTGAACCCGCACAAGGGGATGTTCACCTCACAGCCGGCGCGCGCGGCCTTGAACCAGGCCATCGACCTACAGCAGATCGTGCAGCAGACCTACTTCGGGCGCGGCAAGGTCGGGGCGCAGGTGTATCCACCGAATATGATGGCGGCCGACTACGCGAAACAGACTGTCACACATGACACTTCGGCACTGCAGAAGATCGTGTCGGGTCTGCCCGCCGATCAGAAGACCGTGACCGTCGGCTACGACTCCAGCAATCCCGACAATCAGCTGGTCGGCAATCTGATCCAGACGCAGCTGGCCACGGTCGGCATCACCGCCAAGGTGCAGGGCTATCCCACCTCGCAGATCTACGGCTGGGTCGGCACCACCCCGGCCGACGCGCCGGAAATGCTGTTGCTCGCGGGCTGGCCGGACGCGCCGTCGCCGTACACCTGGGGGCATATCAATTTCGATCCCGACGGCGGCCTGAACTACCTGAACTGCTCCTCCTCCGATGTCACCTCCTCGCTGGCCGCCGGACGCGAATCCGGTGCGGCGGACGTGTTCTCGCGCGCCGCGGAACAGGCCTCGGCCACCGGCTGCTGGCTCAATATCGCCGATGTCAATGACTTCATGGTCGCGCAGCCCTGGCTCAAGGGCGTCGCCGAATCCCATGCGGTGACCGAGCCGAATTCGCTACGCCTGGCCGGATTGTCGGTGGGGTGAACCATGACGGGTGTACGCCGCATCGTCCTGCTCACCCTGGGCTGGGAGGAACTGCCCAAAGCCATTTCCGTACACGGGGCTCCGGCGCATGAGCGGCTCCGAGAACCCACGCCGGGTGTGCTGCTGCAGACCGATGGCGGCTGGGTGCTGCTCGATACCGGATTCAATACCGCGCTGATTCGCGATCCGGCGCTGTACCGGCGGTTCTATCCGAGCGTGGAATACATTCCGGTGCTGCCCGGTCCGGGTGAGCCGATCGAGGAATCGTTGCACGACATCGGAATCGATATCGATGACATTCACGCGGTCGCGGTCAGCCATCTGCATCACGATCACGCGGGCGGGTTGAAACTGTTCGCGGGCAGAGTGCCGGTGCACGCCCAGCGCATCGAGCTGGAATACGGGCTGTCCAATCATCCGGAGCCGGAACACCATGCGATGGCGCGGGTCGACTTCGACGATCCACGCATCGACTGGCAACTCGCGGACGGTGAGGCGGTGATCGCGCCCGGCATCACCGCTATACCGACCTACGGGCATACGCCCGGACATCAGAGTTTCATGGTCGAACTGGATCGCACCGTGGGCGGCGGCGGATTCGTATTCGCCTTCGACGCAGCCGATCTCACCGAGAATATCGATCATGAACTGGCCATCGGCGGCTTCGTCGGGGTCGATCCGGAAGACACCATCGAGCCGATCCGGCGGCTCAAGAAACTCGCCTACGAGAAGAACTATCCGCTCATCCCCGGGCACGATCCGCATGCCTGGCCGCACTGGACCCGGCACTTCCACGAACGGTTCCCGGCATGAACGCGCATGAGACCGATACACCGGTGCGGATGGCGGACTGCGCCGGACTCTGGGAGCGCACGCTGCTGGTCGATCCCGACGGGTCACAGGACATCACCACCGATGTGCGCTGGCTACAAGGCATTACGCGTTTCGTCGACCTGCGCAGGCCGATGCCCCGGCCCGATTTCACCGGCGTGCACTGTGCGGCGGATCTCACCGATCAGCAGCGCGCCTGGATGCGCATGCAGGACGGATTCGCCGGACAGCTCACCCAGTACGCCGATGTCTTCCATTGGCGGCGCAGCATCGAATTGCAGCCACCCGGACCGCATCCGGATGAGGGCCGGATGAGCTACGCGGCGGATGTGCTGGTCGAAGTGGGCGTGCACGCGGACTACTTCGAACACTGGATACGGGACAGCCCCGGACAGGACTGCTGGGCAATGGAATTGCGGTCCGGCGACGGCGGACGAGCGCTACTGGTGCGGGTCGACCGATTGTTCGGCTGGGCAATGCGAACCACCGCCGGGACCGTGGAACTCTCACTCGGATCTATCGAGGGCCGCGAATGGATCATCACCGATTCCGCGCTGCCCTATCGCGAATCACAGCGACTGGCTCCGCGCTGGGTCGGTGATTCCCGAATTCACCTGCACACCAATGACATCGACGATCACGGCGCGCTCCGCACCCGGGAGTGGCTGATCGGCCATACGGAAGGAAATGTGACGCTATGAGCAAGGTAACCTCGTTCACCTCGGTTCCGGTCATCGATGTGGCCGGACTGCGTTCGGCCGATCCGGCCGAACGGCGCGCGGTCGCCGATGAGATCGGCCGGGCCGCACGCGAAGTCGGGTTCTTCTATATCAGCGGTTCGGGGGTCGACCCGGCGCTGTTCGAGGGGTTGCTCGCCGCCACCGAGCGGTTCTTCGCGCTACCGCTCGAGGAGAAGATGCGCTCCTATATCGGGCTGTCGGACTGCCATCGCGGCTATGTCCCCACCGGCGAGGAGGGATTCGACGGCGGCACACCGGATTTGAAGGAAGCCTTCGACACCGCGCTCGATCTGCCCGCGGACGATCCCGATCATCTGGCGGGCAATCCCATGCTCGGACCCAATGTCTGGCCCGCGCTACCGGGTTTCGCCGATACCGTCACCACCTACTATCAGGCCGTCCTTGATCTCGGCAGGCAGCTGCTGTGGGCGTTCGCGGTCACCCTCGGCGAGGATCCGGACACCTTCCTGCGCTATGCCACCAAGACGCCCAGTCAGCTGCGCCTGATCCACTATCCCTATGACGAGCGGGCCGAGGATGCCATGGGCATCGGCGCGCACAGCGATTTCGAATGCTTCACCCTGCTCAAGCCGACCGCTCCCGGACTGGAGGTGATGAACGGCGCGGGCGATTGGATCGATGTGCCGCCGATTCCGGATACCTTCGTCATCAATATCGGTGACATGCTCGAACTCTGGACCAATGGCGAATTCGTCGCCACCACGCATCGGGTGCGCAAGGTGAAACAGGAACGGTATTCGTTCCCGCTGTTCTTCAATGTCGACTATCACACCGTCGTCGAACCGCTCCCGCAATTCACCTCGCCCGATCGGCCGCAACGCGCACCGCTGCGGGCGGGTGAACATCTCTTCGCGCAGACCGCGCAGCTGTTCCGCTATCTGCGCATCCGGTTGGAATCCGGGGATCTGGTGCTGCCCGACGGTTCGCTGCCGGTGGGCTCGTTCGGGCAGGAGGCGCGTCAGCGGGCCTGACCGTGGCGGCGGGCGGCCAGCGGGACGCCCGCCCCGTGCAGCAGAATGCTGCCGAGCACCGTGAACACCAGGGTCAGCAGGACCAGATCGGCTGCCTCGCCGCTCAATCCATTGAAGGCGAGCAGGCCGAACACGATCGAGGTGGTGCCGCGCGGGCCCAGCGCGGCGAGCAGCCAGCGGTCCCGCATCGAGAAATGCGAGCCGATCATCGCCAGATAGGTGGGCACGATGCGCACCACGGTCAGGGCGGCGACCGCGAAAAGCACGGCGCGCCATTCATGTCCCTCGGCGAGGGAGAAGACCGCGACGCTGCCGAAGACGAACCACATGGCGGTGGTCAGCAGGAAGCCGATATCGTCGATCAATTCCAATTCGCGATGGAAGCTCGTCGAATGCCGGAAGAAATTGAGCGTCAGACCGCAGACGAAGGCGGCGACGAAACCATTGCCGCCGAAGCCGACCGCCACCGCATAGGTGAGGATCGGCGCGGCCACCATGGCCATGCGCTTGGACTGATGACTCATCAGATCGTGCTGTTCGGCCGCCTTGGTCGCCGCGGACAGCGCCCAGCCCACCGCGACGCCGACCGCGATGGCCTTCACCGCCGAGGGCAGCGCATCGCCGAGCGCACCCATCGGCGTGGTGGCGTGCGAGGCGTCACCGGCCAGCGCGAGCGCGAAAATGAAGATGGGCGAAACGATTCCGTCGTTGTAGCCGCCCTCGACATTGAGCACCTCGCGCACCCGCAGCGGAATCCGCCTGTCTCGCAGAATGAACGCCGCGGGTGCGAAATCGATGGGCACCACGACGCAGGCAATGACCAGCAATACCGCCCAGGACAGTCCCGGCAGCAGCCAGGCCCCGAATAGCACCGATAGCCCCAGCCCCAGCGGCAGGCCGATCAGCAGCATGCGGAACACCGCGCGCGGCTGCGGGCCGAACAGTCCGCCGCGCACCTCGGTGGCATCGACGAACAGCAGCACCGCCAGCACGATCTCGGCCGCGTGCTGTGCGACCTTGGTATTGAGCGTCTCACCGAGCGTGTTCCGGGTCCCGAACCCCACCACGATCCCGGCCACCACCATTGCCAGCGGCGCGGTGATCTGCCACCGCTCCAACCGCGCGGCCAGCAGCGACCACAGCGCCACCGCCCCCGCCATAACGATCAGCGCCTGCGTCACCCGCGCATCCTCCCAGCCCGCCAGCCATTCGCCACCGCAATACCCTAGCAACGCAAACTGGACAGTTTGCGCACGCGCAATGACGCGGGCGTGCACGGGGTCCACCCGCGCCGGAAACCGCCCGCCGGAGGAGTCAGGGTTGCGAGCGGAGCCAGAGGCGGCTGGCGTTGTCCTCGATGGTCGACAGCAGGAGTCCGGCTGGGAGCGCTGCCATTTGGACTCGGGTCGCGGGAACCGGGAGTGGAATGTCCTGCCAGTCGGCGCAATTCGGATCGACGGACAGCAGGTGCGCCGCGCCGTCGAGCCGGACCATCGCCAGGGTTCGGGAGTCCTCGGCGATGACCTTCAGGGTGTCGATGATTCCGGCGGCCGGACCGGGGACGGCCGGGGTGGCGTCGTTCGGCCAGCACAGCAGGGTGGGCGACGCCGAGGTGGATTGACCGAAGATGGTGCAGCGGTCAGGATTACAGCCCGCCCGGGTGGCGAGGGCGGCGGTGCCCGGCAGGGAGATGCGCCGCCAGGTGAAGCCGTCCGGGGAGGTCCATTCCAGCGGCAGTTGGGTGCGATCGCGCTGGGTCTGACCGACGATCACGAAACCGGGCGGGCCGGTGGTGATGGCGGCAGCGCCGGTCAATTCACCGGGAGCCGAGGACAGGACGGGATCGTCCGCATGCCGTTCCCAGGTCGCGCCGTCGACCGAGGTCCAGGTGGCAGCGCCGTAGCGGCCGCCGGGACCGTCCCATCCGCCGATCAGCACGGTGACACCGGCGAGACCTGCGGCGGCCGTCACCGCTAACGCGTGCGGACCGCCGAACAATTCGAAAACCTGCGGATGCTCGACCAGCTCGGCGGGGTGGTCCACCAACTCGGGGTGGTCGGCGCTCCAGACCGTCATGCGCGGATTCCCGTGCGCGCCACCGAAAGCCTGACCCAGTACGACGGTCCGCTCCCCCGCGCCCGCCGAAATCAGTTCCGCCAGAAACCCGTACGGACTCTGCGGTCGCACCGGGATCGATGACCACCGGGTGCCGTCGGCCGAGAGCCAGGCGGCCGGAGCCCGATCCGCACCGGAGGGCACCGACCCGAGCGCCAGTACCCCGTCGCGAACCGGGATCAGCTCCAGCACCCGCGCGCCCGCCGCCGGTGCGGGCAGCTCTCGCCACCCCGAATGCGTTGCGGCACTGCTACATCCGGCAACCAGCGCGAGAACCGCCAGCAGGGCGAACGACCACCTCATCAACCCACTCTGGCAGACCGGGGCGAGTGCGGCGCGAGATTCGACGCACGCCGAGGGTGTGGATCCCGGCCAAAAGCATGCCGGGATGACGGGGGGCCGCTGTAATGCGCGCCGGCGCTCAGCGGAGGGCGGCGCGGGCGCCTGCGGCTTCCAGTTTAACGCGGGCGGTTTCGGCGGCGTCGCGGGAGACGCCTTCCAGGACCGGTTTCGGGGCGGATTCGACCAGGTCCTTGGCTTCCTTGAGGCCCAGGCCGGAGACGATTTCGCGGACCGCCTTGATCACCTGGATCTTCTTGTCGCCGAAGGATTCCAGGATGAGATCGAATTCGGTTTGCTCCTCGGCGGTTTCGGGTTCGGCGACCGCGCCGTTCGGTGGCGGGGCGTAGGCCGGTGCGGCGGCGGTGACGCCGAATTCGTCTTCGAAGGCTTTGACGAAACCGGAGAGTTCCAGCAGCGTCATACCTTTGAAGACTTCGAGCAGTTCGTCGACGGTCATCTTGGCCATGATGGACCCCCTTGCAGCGCTGACCAGGCGATACATCCATCATATGCGCGGCGTCCGCGCGGGGCGATCAGTTTCGCGGGGCCGCGAACCTCGCGAGGAAGTCACGCTCGGCCGCGGTGAGCGCGCGGGTGGCGCCGTCCGACACCGTCACGAGCGTGGAAGTCGCTGTGAGATAAAGGGATTCGTCATCGCGCACCTCGTGCGCGAGGGTGAACGAACTGGTCCCGATTCGATCCACCACGGTGGTGACGGTGACCGGATCGGTACGAAAGACCAGCGGGGTGCGATAGCTCAGGCGCTGTCCGGCGACCACGACTCGCCATGGCGTATCCGGGGAGTGGTGACCGTCGAGCAGATCGGTGCGCGCCTCGTCCAGATACTGGGCGAAGATGACGTTGTTGACGTGCTGCAGCGCGTCCATATCGGTGCGCCGCAATTGAATGGCGTAGCTGTGCATCACAGACTCAACTCCTCGAGCATGCCGCGTTCGGTATCGCCGAGTTTGCGCGAGCGCTGCGACTCGCTGTCGAAGGCGACCATGGTGCAGATCGCGGTGGAGTACACCACCTCGTCATCGCGGATCTCCTGCGCCAGGGTGAAGGAGGAGCCGCCCACCTTGGTCACCCAGGTTTCCACCCGCACCGGATGCGAGCGGTACCGCAGCGGCGTCAGATAGTCGATATCCATCTGCGCGACCACGCTCGATCCGCTGAATCCGCGCGTCCCGAACAGGTCGATGCGGGTTTCCTCCAGATAGCGCAGATGCGCGGCATTGCTGACGTGCCCGTCGGCGTCCATATCGGACCAGCGCAGGGGGCAGAGGAACTGGTGTCGGGCCACCCGCCATTCATATCAAGCCGCCGCCGCAGCGCTCCGACCGGCAGTCGATGGCCGAATTTGCAAGAGTCGTGTCATTGACGCCATCGGGCGCACACCGCAGGCTGAAGGCATGCGGGTGGTGCTGATCGTGGTGTACGACGGGTTCGCGCTGCTGGATCTGGCCGGACCCGCCGATGTGTTCAGCGGTGCGGCCGCGCTCGTGGCCGACGGATACCGCGTGGAGGTCGCCGCGGTGCGGCCGGGACCGGTGCGCTCGAGCAGCGGGGTCACGGTGACCGCGGACCATGCGCTCGCCGACTGGTCGGAGCCGATCGACACGCTGATCGTCGCCGGTGGGCTCGGCTTCTGGAATGCGAGCGCGGATGCCGAACTGATCGCGGGGATCGCGCACGCGGCCGGGTACGCCGAGCGGATCTCCTCGGTGTGCTCGGGGGCGTTCCCGCTCGCGCGCACCGGACTGCTGGACGGCCGCCGGGTCACCACGCACTGGGCGGCAGGCGAATTGCTCGGACGCGAATTCCCCGCTGTGACAACCGAACCCGATCTCATCTATGTACGCGACGGGCCGATCTGGACCTCTGCGGGCGTCACCGCGGGAATCGATCTCGCACTCGCCATCGTGACCGCCGACCACGGGCCCGAAGTAGCGCGCGAGGTGGCGCGCTGGCTGGTGGTGTACCTGCATCGCCCCGGCGGGCAGAGCCAGTTCAGCACGCCCGTAGCCGCCGATCCGCCCAAACGCAATTCGCTTCGGCTGCTTCAGGTGTGGCTGGAGGAGAATCTGGGATCGGATCTGTCGCTGCCCGTGCTGGCCGAGCGCGCGGGTATGAGCACCCGGCATTTCTCCCGGGTGTTCGCCGTCGAGACCGGCACCACCCCGGCGCGATATGTCGAACAGGTGCGTATCGGGGCGGCGCGACGGCTGCTGGAGAACACCGATCAGCCCATGGACCGGGTGGCGGCCGCCGTCGGGCTGGGCAGTCCCGAAACGCTGTATCGAATCTTCCACCGGCACTTGGGCATACCGCCGGGCGAATACCGCGCCCGCTTCACCCGCGTGTGACAGCACTTCAGAGAACACCGAAAGTGAGAGTCCCCCATGACCTTCCAGATCGCCATCGTGCTGTACCCGGGCATGACCGTGCTCGACGCCATCGGCCCGTACGAGGTGCTGCGCTCCCTGCCCGACAGCGAATTGCGTTTCGTCTCCAATGAAGTCGGCCCGATCGTCTCGGACTCCGGGGTGCTGGTGCTGGGCGCGACGCACACCTTCGCCGAGACGCCCGCCCCGGATCTGGTGCTGATCGGCGGTTCCGAGGCCGCGACCACCGAGGCCATGGCCAATCGCGAACTCATCGACTGGCTGCGCGCGGTGCATCCGAACACCCAATGGACGACCTCGGTGTGCACCGGATCGATGGTGCTGGCCGCCGCCGATATCCTGCGCGGGCATCCCGCGACCACACACTGGTCGGCCCAGCCCATGCTGGCCGCCTTCGGCGCGGAATCGCGACCGCATGATCGCATCGTGCGCAGCGGCAAGATCGTCACCGCCGCCGGCGTCTCGGCCGGAATCGATCTGGGGCTGTGGCTGGTCGGCGAGATCGCGGGCACCGAAGCGGCGCAGATGGTCCAGCTCGGTATCGAATACGATCCGCACCCGCCCTTCGACACCGGCCACCCGGACAAGGCCCCCGCCGACCTGCTCCGCAAGACCCGCCTCGAAATGACCAAACGCGCCGCCAAGCCCCGCATCCCCCTCGACCTGGCCAGCACCTTCTGGCACCTGACCCTGAACCGAGTACGCGAGCGCAGCGCCGCCAAGCGCTGAACCCGGTGCCGCGCTCCGCCGGATTGCCATGGCGCTCGGTGGAATTGGCGTAGCGTCGGAGTGATGAGCGAGCTGCTCGACGATAAGTTCTTCGCTGATCCGCACGAGCATTACCGGCGGTGGCGCGAGGCCGGGCCGGTGCATCGGGTCGACTTCGGGGATGGGCTGGATCGGTGGCTCATTCTCGGATACGAGCAGGGGCGCGCGGCGCTGGCGGATCCGCGACTGCGCAAGGACATCGATCTGTTCGAACAGGTGCTGGCGCGCAAACGCGGTGTGCCACGGGTGAATCCGCGGCCCCGGGAGGCGCTGCGGCATATGCTCAATTCCGATCCGCCGGATCACACCCGGCTGCGCAAAGCGGTGGCGCGGGCGTTCACCACGCGGCGGGTGGCACTGCTGGAACCGGTCATCGAGCGGACCACGCGTGAACTCGTCGACGCCATGGACGAATTCGAGCGGGTCGATCTGCTCGACGCCTTCGCGGTGCCGCTGCCGGTGACGGTGATCTGCCATCTGCTCGGGGTGTCCATCGACGATCGCGATACCTTCCGGGCGTGGACCAGGGCGCTGGTGGGCACCGATGATCCGGCGACCGATCGCGCCCGGGCCCACCACGATATGGTGCGGTTCCTGCGCAATATGCTGCGGGACAAGCGGTTACACCCGGGTGAGGATCTACTCTCGCTGCTGATCGTCGACGACGAGGCGCGACTGGACGATCAGGAATTGGTGGGCATGGCGCTACTGCTCCTGGTCGCCGGGCATGAGACCACCGTCAATCTCATCGGCAACGGCGCGCTCGCCCTGCTGCGCGACCGTCCCTGGCTGGAGCGGCTGCACGCCGATCCCGGCTTGATCCCCGGCGCGGTGGAGGAGTTTCTGCGCCTGGACGGCCCGGTCGATCTGGCCACGCCGCGTTTCACCGTGGAGCCGATCACGGTCGGCGATACCGTGATTCCGGCGGGCGAGGTCGTGTACGTGGCGCTCGCGGCGGGCAATCGCGATCCCGCGCACTATTCCGACCCCGATCAGCTCCACCCCGCCGATGAGCACAGTGCCCATCTCGCCTTCGGGCACGGCATGCATTTCTGCGTCGGCGCTCCGCTGGCTCGCCTGGAAGCCAAATCGGCGTTCACCGCGCTGCTGCGGAGCTTTCCGAATATGCGCCTGGCCGTCCCCGAATCGGAGCTGCGCTGGTATCCGAATCCGGTCATTCGGGGCCTCACCGAACTCCCGGTCCGATTGCGCCCCGAATGACTTCGAAATCGGAGCCATCCGGACCCCGGGTCGGCTCCGAAGAGGGGTAGCCAGCGGTTCGCGGCACGCCGAGCTTCCGCTCATGCCCGGGGGTCACGCGCAGTCGTGGCAGTCTTCCCCATGCTCCGACGACCGTGGGCATCGACAGATCAGGGAGGGTTTTATGGCAAAGATGGGTAGGCGAAAGCGCTCGCGGCTCAACACACAGGCTTTCCTGGCCAGTGGCGGCGTATCGAAGAAGCAGCAGGAAGCGGCAGAGCGCGCGATGCGAGGTGAGAGCGCCGCAGCCGTTTCGGCCGAGTCGGCCGCGAAAGCCGCCGCGCCACAGGCCGCCGCGGCGAAACCGGCCCCGGATGCTGCGGCGAAGCCCGCACCGGCCGCGGCCGAGCCCGCCGCGCAGCCCGGCGACGGACCCGACCTGAACGCCCTCGCCGATCGAGTCAAGGCCCGCCGTAAGGAAATGGGCTGGACCCAGGGCGATGTCGCCAAGAAGGGCGGACCGGCCGCCGGCATGATCAGCCAGATCGAGCGCAGCCTGGTCGAATCCCCGGCCGCCGACGTGCTGAGCAAACTCGACGCCGGACTGGAGTGGCCCGCGAACACCGCCGAGGCCATCCTCGCGGGTCGCGTACCCGTCGGCGCGTAGTCCGCGCGACCTTCGTCATCCCGGCCAAAAGCGCGCCGGGATGACGGGAAGGGTCAGGCGTCGTTCGTGCGGCGCAGCTCGGCCAGGATTCTGAGGGTCGGAATGCGGCCCGCCTCGGTATGACTGAGCATGGCGTATTCGGCCAGACGTTCGTCCCCCGAGGTGATGGCACTGATGAGATGACGATGATCGTCTAGTTGTTCGGCCACATCACGTTCGGTGGTGATGAAGAACAGCCATGCCATGCGTGCCAGGATCGCCCGCATCAATTGCGTGAGCAGCGTGTTGCCCGCCAGTTCGACAATGGCGCCGTGCAGATCCGCATTGGTCTCCGCGATGCGCAGTGGATCACCGGAGGCGATGGCCGCCTGCGAATTCGACAGCGCGGTCTGTAGCGGCGCGCTGTCCGCGCCCTGCCGGATGCGAGCGGCCGCGAGCCGGGCGGCCAACGGCTCCAAGCCGATTCGCACATCGAAGAGCTCCTCGACCGCGGTGCGGTCCCAGGATTGCACCACGGCGCTGCGGCGCGGCTGGGCGGTGACGATCCCGTCGAATTCCAAGAGCGTCAACGCCTCCCGCACCGGCAGGCGCGAAACGCCGAGCAGTTCGGCCAGTCTGGCCTCGGGCAGCTTCTGCCCTTCGGAGTAGACCCCGGTGATGATGCTGCGCCGCAGGTCGTCGTAGATGCGGCGGGTCTGGGAGGTGTCATCGACGATCAACTCTGACGTACTCGCGTTTCGAGGCACCCGCCCAGTCTACGAACTGGTTTCGGTATACCGATATATCTCTTACGAAACATGAACAACACTCTCAGGAAACCGAGGTCGGTGATTCTGTATACCGAACACCGGATCCGAGGAGAAACGCTTGGCCGCCTACCTGCTGCGCCGCCTGCTTCAGGCGGTGATCACCGTCTTCGTAGTCATCACCCTGGCCTTCGGGCTCGGACGGCTCACCGGCAGTCCGGCGGCGACGCTGCTGCCGGAGACCGCGAGCCAGGCCGATGTGGCGGCGCTCAACGCGAAACTCGGCTTCGACAAACCACTGCTCACCCAGTACCTGGACTATCTGGGCGGTGTGCTCACCGGGGATTTCGGTGACTCCTATCGCCAGGACGGCACCTCGTCCATGACGATCGTGCTGCAAAGGCTGCCCGCCTCACTGCAATTGGGCACCGCCGGTTTCCTGCTCGGCGTCGCGCTCGCGCTGTTCGCGGTGCTGGCCGTGCATCTGAGCGGGTTCTGGTCATTGCGCGGGGTACTGCTCGGCGTGGGCGCGGGCCGACTCGCGGTGCCGGACTTCCTGTTCGGACTGCTGCTGGTGCTGGTGTTCTCGGTGACGCTGGGCTGGCTGCCCTCGCTGGCGGGCGCGAATCCGCTCTCGATCGTCATGCCGGCGGTGACCATCGCGACCGCGCAGTTCGTGGTTTACGCACGGCTGCTGGACAATTCGCTGACCACCGAGAGTTCACAGGACTACGTGCGCACCGCCTACGCCCGCGGGGAACGCCGCTCGACGGTCATCGTGCGCGAGATCCTGCCCAATGCGCTGCTGCCGGTGCTCACCGTCTCCGGTATCAATTTCGGCACCCTGCTCGGCGGTCTGGTGATCGTCGAAACCGTGTTCGCCTGGCCGGGTTTGGGCCAGCTGATGCTCGGTTCGGTGTTCAGTCGCGACTTCCCGGTGGTCCAGTCCGGACTCATCGTGATCGCCGCCATCTTCGTCCTGGTCAATCTGGCCGTCGACCTGCTGTACGGCTTCGTCGATCCGAGAGCGAGAGTTCGATGATCCCTGTTCTGCCGCGCCCGTCCCGTGCGTCCTCGACGCGCAGATATTCGGCGCGAAATATATTGGCGCTCACGGGAATAGCCATGATTCTCGCGGTCGTACTGTTCTCCCTGCTGTATCCGCTGACCCCGGGGTACAACCCCTACGCCCAGGAACTCTCGGCCTCGTTCACCCGGCCGTTCACCACCGGGCACTATCCGCTCGGCACCGATTCGCTGGGCCGGGATCTGGCCAGCAGGCTCGCGCTGGCCGGGCGGATCACCCTCGCGCTGGTGGTGGTGATCGTGCTCGTGAACGCCTTGATCGGCGTGGTGATCGGCACGGTCTCGGGCTACTTCCGGGGCCCGCTGGACAGCCTGCTCATGGGTTACGCCGATGTGCAGCTGGCGGTTCCGATGTCCCTGGTGATCATGGCGCTGTCCGCGGTGCGCGGGCCGAGCGTCATGCTCATGGCCACGATTCTGGGACTGACGTTCTGGGTCGGGTACGCCCGGGTGAGCCGATCGGTCGCATTGGGTTTGTCCACCCGGGATTTCGTCATCGCGCCGCGACTGCTCGGCGCGCGATCGAGCTGGGTCATGCGCAAACACATTGTGCCGCATGTACTCACACCCGTTGGGATTCTGGCCACCGCCGACCTCGGCAACGTGATGATCATGATCTCGTCGTTCGACTATCTCGGGCTCGGTGTGCAACCGCCGACGCCGAGCTGGGGTCTGATGATCACCGACGGGCAGAAGTATGTGCGGCAGGCGCCGTACCTGACCATCGTCCCGGCCGTCGCGCTGCTGCTGGTGATCGGCGGAACCCTGCTGGTGAGTCAGCGTTTCACCGGCGATGGACAGGGACTGCGCCGCACCGTGCGGGCCGGACGCCGGCAGGCGGTGGCGGCATGACCTCCACTCCACTGCTCGAGGTCACCGATCTGACGGTCGGATACGTGACCCCGGAGGGCGAGCGCATCGTGCTCGTCGATTCGGTATCGCTGCGCCTGGAACCGGGCGAAGTCCTCTGTCTGGTGGGCGAATCCGGCTCCGGGAAGTCGGTCACCATGCTCGCCGTTCTCGGCCTGCTCACGCCACCGCTGACGGTGTTCTCCGGCAGCGTCCGATTCCGCGGCCGCGAATTGGTCGGCGCGGATGACGAGACCCTGCGGCGGTTGCGCGGGGCGGAACTCGGCATGATCTTCCAGGATCCGATGACCTCGCTCAATCCGGTGCGCCGGGTCGGCGTGCAGATCGAGCGCGCGCTCGCCGTCCACCAGCGCCTGGATCGCCGGGCTCGGCGGCAGCGCGTCGTGGAACTGCTTGCGGCGGTGGGCATTCCGCAGCCCGAGGAGCGGTCCCGCGCCTATCCGCACGAATGGTCCGGCGGTATGCGCCAGCGCGCGGTGATCGCCATGGCGATGGCGAACGATCCGGCGGTGCTCATCGCCGACGAACCGACCACCGCGCTCGATGTCACGGTGCAGGCCCAGCTCATGCAGGTGCTCGCCGAGGCCCGCGCGCGCACCGGCGCGGCCATGGTGCTCATCACCCACGATCTCGGCCTGGTCGCCCAGCACGCGGACCGCGTGGCCATCATGTACGCGGGACGGGTCGTCGAAACCGGCACGGTCTGGCAGATATTCGATGATCCGGCACATCCGTACACCCGGGGGCTGCAACGCAGTCTGCTCGGCGGTGACGGCGAACCGGACGGCCGCGCCTACGCCATCCCCGGATCACCGCCCGCACCCGCACAGCGACCCACCGGCTGCGGCTTCGCACCGCGCTGCGAATTCCCCGGCAAGACAGCGGAGTGCGATACCAACGCGCCCGCGTTGATCGCACTCGACACCGATCACGCGCTCGCCTGCCCGCCCGCGCGGGAGGCGATGCGCACCACCGCACCGAGCGGACGGCAGGCAGCCTCATGAACCCGATCGCCCTTCCCGGTAGCCCCGTCCGAGCGATGAGCAGGGAGAGTCCCACCGAGACCGACTCCGCCGCAACGGAAGTCACCGAGTCACCCGAGGACGTCATTCGCGTGGAGGACCTGCGGGTGTCCTTCACCAGCCGCCGCGGCCTGCGCGCCAAGCGCACGCTGCGGGCGCTGGACGGAATCTCGTTCGGTGTGCGACGCGGTGAGACCTTCGGGCTGGTGGGCGAATCCGGCGGCGGGAAGTCGACGCTGGTGCGCACCCTGTTCGGAATCAATACGCCGGATTCGGGGAGTATTCGCATCCTCGGTGAGGATCTGGGCGCACTGCGGCCGAAAGCGCGACGGGCGCTGCGCAATCGGGTTCAGCTGGTGTTCCAGGATCCGTATTCGTCGCTGGATCCGCGGATGACCGCGCACGACATCATCGCCGAACCACTGCGCATCGCGGGCGTCTACCGCCACGAACGCGTACTGGAACTGCTGGCCCAGGTCGGCCTCGGCGCGGATGCGCTGGATCGGCGTCCGGCCGCGTTCTCCGGCGGGCAGCGTCAACGCCTGGGCATCGCCCGGGCATTGGCGCTCGACCCCGAGGTGCTGGTGCTGGACGAACCGGTGTCGGCATTGGACGCCTCGGTGCAGGCCCAGGTCATCAACCTGCTGCAGGATCTGCAGGAACGGCTCGGACTGTCGTATCTGTTCATCGCGCACGACCTTTCGGTGGTGCGGCATCTGGCGGACCGGGTGGCCGTCATGCATTTGGGCAAGCTCGTCGAGATCGGCGCGACCGAGGACGTTTTCACCGCACCCCGGCATCCGTACACCCGCGCGCTCATTGCCGCCGCCCCGGTGCCAGATCCACGCGCTCGCGGGCGCGGGACCGCGGCGCTGCTGCGCGGTGAACTGCCCGATGCGGCGAACCCGCCCAGCGGCTGCACCTTCCGCACTCGCTGCCCGATCGCGAAACCCGAATGCACGCAACATATTCCACCCCTCGAATCCCGAGATCCGAACGGCCATGCGGTGGCCTGCCTCTTCCCCCTGTGAAAATGAAGGAAATCAATGAGATCCAACCTCTCCACCGTGCTGGCCGGGCTGACCGTGCTGGCCGCCGGTTCGCTCGTCCTGAGCGGCTGCTCCCCCGCCGGTGTCTCCGGTAATTCGTCGAACGCCATCGTCGTCGGCGCGGTCGCCGAACCCGAGCATGTGCCCGACCCGATCATGGATGGCTCGCTCGCGGGCTACAACTACTACTTCGCCGAATTCGAGCAGCTGGCCCGCTTCGACGCCGACGGCAAGATCAATCCGCTGCTGGCCACCAAATGGGAGCACAACGCCGATTTCACGCAGTGGACCTTCACCATTCGCGAGGACGCCAAATTCCAGAACGGCGCACCGGTGAAAGCCTCGGACGTGGCGTTCACCTACAACACCATCAAGGCGAATCCGACCGGTGATCCGGCCTCGTACATGGAGATGTTCGAGCACGCCGTCGTCGGACCGCAGAACACCGTGGTATTCACCCTCAACGCCGCGTATTCGGCCTGGCCGACCATTGTCACCGGTGTGTCGATCGTGCCCGAGGACGTCTACACCAAACTCGGTTCCGCCGGATTCGCCGCGGCCCCGGTCGGTTCCGGGCCGTTCATGTTCGATCACTACACACGCGGCGTCGAATACGTGCTCAAGCGCAATCCGAACTACTGGGGTAAGGCCACCGAGGTCGAGAAGATCACCTTCAAGACCGTCGGCGATGCCGATGCCCGCCTCAATGGCGTGCAGTCCGGCAGCCTCGATGTCGCGCTCATCGCACCGAATCAGGTGTCGGCGGTCTCGGGTTCGGCCAATGTGACCGTCAAGGCCAATGTGTCGAACGGCGTGACCTTCCTGGGTATGAACTCCTCCGCCGGGCCGCTGGCCGATCAGAAGGTGCGCGCGGCGATCGCGCTGGCCATCGACCGCACCGCCATTGTGAAGAATGTGCTCGCCGGTAAGGCGACCGTGGACAATCAGCTGATCGCCAAGAATGTCGGCGGCTTCGATCCCGCCTATCCGCAGGCGGTTTACGATCCGGTCAAGGCCAAACAGCTGCTCGCGGAATCCGGGTACAAGGGTCAGGCCATTCCCTTCCAATACGCCACCAACGGGCGCATTCCGCTGAGTTCGGAAATCGCGCAGGCGATTCAGGGCGATCTGGCCAAGGTCGGCATCAATGTCACGCTGAACGGCACCGATCAGGGCAGCTTCTCGCAGATCATCTACGGCACCAAATCCGCGACCGGGCTGTATCTGAACACCTACGCGCCCTCCACCATGGACGGCGACGCGCCGGTGTCGTCCATGTTCGGCGGACAGCAGAATGATTACGCCATGCAACCGGTCACCAAGGCGCTGGTCGCCAAGACCCGGACGGTCGGCGGACAGGATCGCATCAATGCCTACAGCGAATTGTTCCGGCATAACGACGGTCAGGCGCTGCTGATCGGGCTGTACACGCCCGACACCAGCTATGCGGTGCGGCCGGGCCTGAATTGGACGCCGCGCGCCGACGGCATGATCACCCTGGACGCGGTCACCTTCCCGAAGAGCTGACCACCTCTCACCCGATGACGAGCGAGAAGAAGGAAGTATGAGCGGCAACCTCCACATCACCAACGTGCGCCCGTGGGGCGGCGAACCCGTCGACGTCACGATCGAGAAAGGTGCGATAGCAACGGTTTCCGCCGTGGGAACGGTCGACGCCCCGGCGGGTCCGGTGCTGGACGGCGGCGGCCGGCTCATACTTCCCGCGCTCTCGGATGTGCATCTGCATCTCGACTCCAGCTGTCTCGGTTTGCCTTTCCGCGCCTACACCGGTGAACCGGGACGCTGGGGCCGCATCATGAACGACCGGGCCAACTGGCGATCGGCCGAGCGTTCGGTCGCCGAACGCGCGACGTTCACCCTAGCTACGGCGATCGCCAATGGCGCCACCAGAATTCGGACGCATGCACAGGTGGACGCCGATTCGAAACTGACCAAATTCGAAGGCGTGCTGGCGGCGCGGGAACGCTACGCCGACGCCGCCGATGTGCAGATCGTGGCCTTCCCCCAGGTCGGAATCCTGCTCGAGCCGGGGGTTTTCGATCTGCTCGACGCGGCGCTGCGCGGCGGCGCGGATCTCATCGGCGGTATCGATCCGTGCGAGATCGACCGTGATCCCGTGCGGCATCTGGACGCGGTATTCGAGCTCGCCGAACGGCATCAGGTCGGGGCGGATATTCATCTGCACGAGGCTGGTGAGCTCGGCTTGTTCACGCTGTCGCTGATCCTGGAACGGGTCGAGGCGCTCGGAATGCAAGGGCGCGTGACGATTTCACACGCCCGCGCGCTGGCGAGCGGACTGCGGGGCGTACCCGCGACCATCGAACGACTGGCCGCGAATCGGGTGGATATCACCCATGCCGCCGGGGGTAGCGGCTGGGAGTTGCCGCTGCTCGACCTGGCCGCCGCCGGGGTGCGCGTCGGGGTCGGGATGGACGGCCAGCGCGATTACTGGTCGCCGTACGGCAATGGCGACATGCTCGATCGCGCTTGGCAATTGGCGTTCGTCCAGGGGTATTCCAGCGATCCGCAGGTGGAACACGCGCTGGCGGTGGCGACCTGGGGCGGTGCGAGCATTCTGGATCACGATCTGCCGGTACTGGATCGGCTCGGATTGCATCCGGGTTTCGCAACGGGCGATCCCGCCGAATTCGTGCTCATGGACGCGGTGAGCCCCACGGCCGCGGTGATGGATCGGCCCGCCGAACGCACCGTCATCCATCAGGGCGCGGTGGTCTCGGTGGACACCACGCTGGACGGCTTCGAGATCCCCGGACGCTGGGGACGGGCGGGACAGTGACTGTGCGCCAATGTATTCGGGCGAGATATCTCCTCGCTCACGAAGAAGGCTCGCATGTGCTGATCGAGCACGGCGAGGTCGTGGTGGACGGCTCGCGAATCGTCTTCGCCGGGCCGCGCGCGACCGGACCGGCCGCCGAGACGGTCATCGAACTCGGTGACGCGCTGCTCATTCCCGGGCTCATCGACCTCGACGCGCTCACCGATATCGACCACACCATTATCGATTCCTGGCAGTCCCGCGAACTCGGCTTAGGACTGCAATGGTCACGCGACTACGCCGAACATCGGCGGCGGGCCGTATTCGATGCCGAGGAGCGCGCTTTCATTCGCGAATACGGCTTCGCGCAACTGCTGCTGCACGGGGTGACCACGGCCATGCCGATCGCCTCCGAGGTGCACAGCGACTGGGCCGAAACCTGCGAGGACGCCATCGCCATGGGTGAGGCGGCGGAGCGGCTCGGGCTGCGGGTGTATCTCGGGCCGAGTTATCGCTCGGGCGTCAATGTGGTGGACGCGGACGGCACCCGCTCCATCTACTGGAACGAGGCCCTGGGCAACGACGGATTCGACGGTGCCGCACGGTTTCTGGATTGGGCGCGCGCACAGGATTCCGATCTCGTGCACGGAGCGCTACTGCCATGCCGGATCGAGACGCTCGGTGCGGACCTCATGCGGCGCACCGCGAAACTCGCGGTGGAATCAGGTGTGCCGGTGCGACTGCACGCATTACAGGGTCTGTTGGAACGACGACTGATACTGGAGGAGTTCGGCGCGCCCCCGCTGGAGGTGCTGGCGCAAACCGGGCTGCTCGGGCCGAATCTGCTGATACCGCACGGCATTTACATCGATTCGAATCCCTTCGTCGACGCCGACACCGATACCGATCTCGCCACCCTGGCGGCCTCGGGAGCCACGGTCATCCACTGTCCGCTCACCATGGCCAGGCATGGTGCGGCACTGGACAGCTTCGCGCGCTATCAATCCGCGGGTGTGCGCCTCGCACTCGGAACCGATTCCTTCCCACCGGATCTGGTGCGCGGCATCGACACCGGCGTCACCGTCGCCAAAATCCTGGCGCACCGCACCGATGCGATCGGCTACGCGGACTATGTCACCGCGGCCACCCTCGGCGGCGCGACCGCACTGGGCCGCACCGATCTCGGTCGCATCGAGGCGGGTGCGACCGCCGATCTGGTGGCCTTCCGGCTGGGCGATCCGCTCGACGGAGTGCTGGACGATCCCATTCGCACCCTCTGCATGAACAGCACGGCCCGCGCGGCGATCTTCTCCATGATCGCGGGCCGCATCGTCATGCGTGACGGGCGGATACCGGGTATCGACCTGACGGCCATGACCCGACGCGCCCAGCGGCTGTTCGATCGGATGAAGGACGCCTACTCCGAACGAGATTATCTGCGCCGCAGCACGGATGACCTGTTCCCGGCGTCCTTCCCCGGGGCACGACGGGGCGATTAGGCCGCCGGAGCGGGCGGGGTGTTCAGCTCGTTGAAGAACTGGAACAGCGCCACGGCCGCGACCGGACCGCCGATGAAAATGGTGCCCGCGACCACGCCGATGGCGGCCAGGGCCGCACCGGTGACCAGGCATCCGCCGATGAAACCGGGAATGGCCAGGGTGCCGATGGTGACGGCGGCCGCGCCAACGCCGACCGCCGCACCTCCCGCGATACAGCCGATGCCCGCACCGATCACGGTGCCGATGAGGCTGCCGATCGCCACACCGACCGACACCTCATTGGTGAGGTTGCTCAGCGCCTGATTGAAGTTGGCGTTCGCGGTGGCGTCGATCTGCTTGACGGCCGGGGCATTCGGGGCGACCGGGGTGGCGGCCGACGGATCGGTGACCGGGGTCAGCGTTGCGGTGGTGCCGTCGATGCGGGCGGTGATCGGGAACAGCGCACCGTCGCGCTGGTAGCCCAGGGGCACGGTCGCGACGGTCTTACCGGTCGCGTCGACGATCTGGAACTGATTGTCCTTCGCGGACAGTGAACCCGCGTCGGTCGTGATGACGACCGAGTGATCGACCACGCTCGCCCGGTAATGGATACCGGGCGCGATATCGGCGCCGACCGTGCTGTTGCCCGCGGGCTGCGCCGCGGCCACATTCGCGGTGACAGAGGTGACGGAGACTGCGGCGACGGCGACGGCCGCGGTCGCGACAAAGGAACGGAACTTCATCAGAATCTTTCCAGGTTCGGCGAATTCGGTATGCACGCCGGTAATTCGAATGCGCGACAACCGCGCTGGGCGCTCATCATGTGCCGCGAATTCGAGCGCTGTCAATCCGCGAATGGGAATAGTGACGCGCACCGCATCGATAGACTCCATGTACTGCGAAGCGCCAGGTCAGAGCCGAATTGCGGTGAACCGTAAAGGATTCGGGGCAAGCCGTAAAAGTTCCGTACAGAATTCCGCAAGGACACCGTTCGAGATTGACTCGCGGGCGGCGCGATGTGAATCCTTGGGAATTCATTTCAAGGAGATGGTCATGATGGTCACCGCACGTTCCCGTGCCATGGCGATGTTTCTGCTACTCGGCGATTCGGCACGCCGGATGCGAGCACGGCACACCCTCACCGCCGATGAGCGCCACAATCTCCGCGCCAGTTGTCATCATGCCGCCGTGCACACCGCCTCATTGGGCGGGCATTCGTACCTCTAGCGGTATTACTCGGGATTCCCCGGCTGCGCATCACCGAATCGCCCCGTGGCGAGGGCGGTTTCGCGGTGGCGGTCGGGGAAGCCGGGGCCGAGTGACACCGAGACGTCGGCGTGGCGGAGGGGTTCGCGGCAGTGCGCGCAGACCACCTCGGCGTGGGTGTCGTGGTCGCAGACCGTGTGGTGCAGCACCACCGGCGGGCCGTCGGGGGCGAGGTAGCGATCACCCCAGGCCATCATGGCCGCGATGACGGGGAAGAAATCGCGGCCCTGATCGGTGAGGTGGTATTCGAATCGGGGCGGGCGCTCCTGGTAGCGCACGCGTTCGAGCAGGCCCTCGTCCACCAGGCGGGTCAGGCGCTGGGTGAGCACATTGCGGCTCAGCCCGAGAATGCGCTCGAATTCGTCGAAACGCTTTGCGCCGTAGAAGGCTTCGCGCAGGACGAGCGGCGTCCACCAATCGCCGATGAGGTCCACCGTGCGCGCCACCGTGCACGGCCAATTGGCGAACGTCGTCCGTTTCATGCGTCCACGGTATCCAAGCGGGCCGGAACGTACTTATGCCACGGGGTGCCGACCCATTCGTCGCGGGAATCGAATTCGGTGAGTTCATTGGGCGCAGCGCCGGTGGTGACCTGTGCTCCGGTGGCATCGGTGACCGAGAGCCCGAAGCCATTGGGCAGGGACAGGTGGCCGGGGCGCATGCGATCGGTGGGCTCCACCGGGACCTCGACGCTACCGCGCCGGGTGGTGACGCGAATCAGATCACCGGAGCTGACGCCGAGCTGATCGGCGTCGGATTGGCTCATGCGCAGCGTGCCGCCGCCATCGCGCTTGCGCCACAGCGGATCCCGGACGATGGTGTTCGCGGTGAAAGCGCGCCGCTCACCGGCGGACAGTACGAACGGCCATTGACCGTCGGCGGCGTCAAGTTCGGGCAGGGTTGCCACGACGTTCAGCAGGTCCGCCAGGTGCAGCTGGATCTTGCTGTCGCGCAGCCGGTTCCAGGTCTCCTCGTAATCGTCCTCGGTGATGACGATGCCGTGCTTACCGGTGAGGATGGCCTCGAACAGTCGCTCGCCCGCCGCCAATCCGGTGCCGTATCCGGCGCGCTCGACGCTCGCGGGGAACTTGCGCGCACAGTTGTAGGCCGCGGCCCACAGCAGCGCGGCCGCGTCCGCACCATCGGGCAGGGTCGGCCCCAGCGTCCGATACAGCAGTACCGGAGCGAGTTTCGACTTGTTCCGGTCGGCGAGAATTCCGAGGAAGGCCATGGCGAACGCCTCGCGGCCCTGTGCGAGGGCATCGCGCAGCGGGCGATAGTCGTCCTCGGTGAGCGCTCCCGACGCCTCGACCAGGCGGGCGTGGATCTCCGGTTCGGCCAGGACACCCTCGGGCGCGGGCAGCAGCGGATGCCGCAGGTGGAAGATATTGCGCGGGAAGTCGAAATTGAAGAACGTCGCCTCGTACTTCTCGAACTGGGTGGCGGCGGGCAGCACATAGTCGGCCTGGCGCGCGGTCTCGGTCATGGCCACATCGATCACCACCACCAGCTCCAGCGATTCCAGCGCCGCCCGCATACGAGCCGAATCCGCCAGGGAATGCACGGGATTGCTGCTCTCGATGAACATGGCGCGGTAGCGGGCCGGATGATCGGTGAGGATCTCCTCGGTGATCACATTGCACGGCACCAAACCGCTGATGATCGGTGCGCCCGCGACCGGACTGCGCGGCCCCTCCCCCGCCGGATGCCCGCGATCATGGCCGATGGCGGCCATACCGGTGAAGGCGTACTGGGTGCCGGGCTTGCCCACATTGCCGGTGAGCAGCCACACCAGCTTCTCCACGTAGCTCACGACCGTGGAGTACCGGTTCATCTGCACGCCGAGATCCTCCAGCGCCGCCACCGATTCGGCGCGGGCCAGCCGATGCGTCGCCGCCACCACCAGATCGAGGTCGACATCGGCTATGGCGCAGTACTTCTCGATCGGCACCGAGCGCAGCACCGCCGCCACCTCGTCCAGGCCGAGGGTGTGTTCGGCCAGCCAGGCGGTGTCGATTAGGTTGTCGCGCACCAGGATTGCCGCCATGGCCGAGAGCAGGTACACATCGGTGCCGGGGCGCAATTGCAAATGGAAATCGGCGAGTTCGGCGGTTTCGGTGCGCACCGGATCGAGCACGATCATGGATCGCTCCGGATCCCGGCCGATCTCCTTGAGCACCGTGCGGGCGCGCGGAAACCCGTGCGACTGATAGGGATTCTTGCCGATGAAGAACGCCACCTCGGCATGTTCGACATCGGCGCGCATGGGATAGCCGGTCATGCGCGCACCCACCCAGAAGTCACCGGTCTTCTCCTGTGCCAGCGCGCTGGAGCGGTACTTCATGCCGAAGGCGGCCATGGTGGCGGGCGCGTACGCCCCGCCCAGATGATTGCCCTGACCACCACCGCCGTAGTAGAAGATCGATTCGCCGCCGTGGCGCAGCCCGATCTCCTGCATGCGCGCGGTGATCTCGGAAATCGCGGTATCCCAATCGATTTCCTCGAACTCACCGTCGGGGCGGCGGCGCAGCGGCGTGGTCAGGCGGTCGGTGCGGCCGTTCTGGTAGTGGTCCAGGCGCAGCGCCTTATTGCAGGTGTAGCCCGCCGAGGCGGGGTGCAGCTTATCGCCGCGGATCTTCTCGAAGGACCGGCCGTCCGGCCCGAGCAGCACCTGAATGCCGCAGTTGCACTCGCACAGGATGCATGCCGTGGGCTGCCAGTCCGTCATTCGCCCAGCGTAGGTGAGTCAGTTCACTTGCGCTACCCACTCGGGGAAAGTCGCGGGCCGGACGGGGGACATCCGCCGAAATCAGGTACGCGGATACGGCCACGACCAGTTCGCGACCTCCGGGATGTCCTCGCCGTGCTCCCGGGTCCAGGCCCGGGCCGTCCAGCGCGCGTCCACCATTTCCTGGCGGAGCCCGGCGGCTCGCGTTTGCAGTCCGGGTACGCGGTCGATGACATCCATGACCAGGTGGAAGCGGTCCATGTCATTGAGCATCACCATGTCGAAAGGTGTTGTGGTGGTGCCCTTCTCCTTGTATCCGCGCACATGCAAGCCGGAATGGTTGGCCCGCCGATAGGTGAGGCGGTGGATCAGCCAGGGATAGCCGTGGAAGGCGAAGATGACCGGGCGATCGGTGGTGAACATGGTGTCGAAGAGGCTGTCCGGCAGGCCGTGCGGATGCTCGTCCTGCGGTTGCAGGCGCATCAGGTCGACGATATTTATCACGCGAATTCGCAAGTCCGGCAGTCGTTCCCGCAGGATCGCGGCCGCCGCCAGGGTCTCCAGCGTCGGTACATCGCCCGCGCACGCCAGCACCACGTCCGGGGTGGTGCCGAGGTCGTCGTTATGGCCCGCCCAGTCCCAGATGCCCGCACCGCGCGCACAGTGCACCGTGGCCTCCGGCACCGAAAGCCAGTCCGGCTGCGGCTGTTTGCCCGCGACCACGACGTTGACGTAGTGCCGTGAGCGCAGGCAGTGGTCATAGGTGGAGAGCAAGGTGTTGGCGTCCGCGGGCAGATACACCCGGACGATCTCCGGTGACTTGTTCAGCACCACATCCAGGAATCCGGGGTCCTGATGGGTGAAGCCATTGTGGTCCTGTCGCCAAACATGCGAGGACAGCAGGTAATTCAGGCTCGGAATGGGCCGTCGCCACGGCACCGCCGCGCTGGCGTCCAGCCATTTGGCGTGCTGATTGAACATGGCGTCGACAATGTGGATGAACGCCTCGTAGCAGGTGAAGACGCCGTGCCGGCCGGTGAGCAGATAGCCCTCCAGCAGGCCCTCGCACATATGCTCGGACAGCACCTCGATCACCCGGCCGGTGCGATCCAATTTCACGTCGTACTCACCGATTTCGGCCTGCCAGTCCCGGCCGGTGACGGTGAGGATGTCCTGGAGGCGATTGCTGGCGAGCTCATCGGGGGCGAAGGTGAGGAAGTTGTGCGGATTGGCGGCGGTGACATCGCGCAGCCAGGTGCCGAGCACCTGTGTCGCCTCATGTTTGGTCGCACCGGGCGACGGGACCTCGACGCCGTACTCGCGCCAATCGGGCAGGGCCAGATCGCGCACCAGGGTGCCGCCATTGGCGACCGGATTGGCGCTCATCCGCCGGTCCCCCGCCGGGACCAGCCGCAGCAACTCCTCGACGGGGCGGCCGGAATCGTCGAACAGCTCGCGCGGGCGATAGGACTCCAGCCATTTCTCAAGTACCGCACGGTGTTTCGCATCGGTCCGGGCGGCGGGCAGCGGTACCTGATGCGCTCGGAAGGTACCCTCCACCGGTTCACCGTCGACGATCGGCGGACAGGTCCAGCCCTTGGGGGTGCGCAGCACGATCATCGGCCAGATCGGGCGGGTCGGATCGCCGGTGCGGGCGATCTGCTGGATCTCGGCGATCCGGTTCATGCAGTCGTCCATGGCCGCGGCCATATCCTGATGCACCGCGGCCGGATCGCTGCCCGAGACGATGATCGGCTCGTATCCGTAGCCGCGCAGCAGCGAGATCAGCTCCGATTCCGGAATGCGCGCCAGAATCGTCGGATTCGCGATCTTGTATTCGTTCAGCGCCAGAATCGGCAGCACCGCACCGTCGCGCGCCGGATTGAGGAACTTGTTGGCATGCCAGCTGCCCGCCAGCGGTCCGGTCTCGGCCTCCCCGTCACCGATCACGCAGAAGACCGTCAGGCTCGGATTGTCCAGTGCCGCACCGAAAGCGTGCAGCAGCGAATACCCGAGTTCACCGCCCTCGTGGAAGGAGCCCGGCGTCTCGGGCGCACAGTGACTCGGCACGCCGCCGGGAAAGGAGAACTGCGCGAACAACGCCCGCATCCCGTCGGCATCGCGCGGAATACCGCTGTACAGCTCGGAGTAGGTGCCCTCCAGCCAGGCGCACGCGTTCGGCCCCGGCCCGCCGTGCCCCGGTCCGGCCACGAAGACCGCGTTCAGATCCCGGCTCAGAATGGCCCGATTGGCATGCGCCCACACCAGATTCAGGCCCGGCACGGTACCGAAATGCCCGAGCAGTCGCGGCTTGATCTGCTCCGCCTCCAGCGGCTCGCGCAGCAGCGGATTGGCCATCAGATAGATCTGGCCCACCGCCAGATAGTTCGCCGCCCGCCACCAGGCATCGATGAGGCGCAATTCATCGCGCTCGAGCGGTCCGGAGCTGTGATCGAGCCGATAGGGCTCGGGCGCGACCGTCTTACCGCCCGGCCCGCCGATATTATCGGCCGAAGTGTCATCATTCGCGCTGGTCAACTGCGTCATGCGCCGAACTCCTCACGCTTACGGGGTGTCGCCTGGGCGGACCTTTCGGGCGGAGATTCACGCCCAGGCTACCTGCTCCCCCGGCCGACATCCGGACATAGCCGACCTCGGATTCAGAGCAGCGCCCTGCCCGCGAAAGCCAGCAATCGCCGGTGTGCGGGGGCGACTGCCGCGATACCCACCGCCGGGCCGAACATGCCGGGTCCGCGGAAGTCGTCGAAATCATTGTCGTGCAGGATTTCCAGGAGATCGGCGGCCGCGCGCTGCTCGATGAGATCCTCCCGGCCGATGGCGACCGCGAGGTCCATACCATGCACCAGGACCTCGGTCAGGTGGATCAGGGCCGCCAGGGTGCCGGGGACCGGGCCGAAGCCCAGGCGCACGGTGCCGGACAGGGCGTCCGGGCGGTGCCAGGCGGCGCGGTCGAGGGCCTCGGTGGTGCGGTAGGCGGCGTGGTGATCGGTGGTGAGCCAATCGGATTCGTGTTCGCCGCCCGGATCGGCGCCGGTCAGTTCGGCGGCGAAGATGCGCATACCGCCGACCAGGTGGTTGAGTTCGGTTCGGACATCCCACTTTTCGCACGGGGTGGGCGCGGACAGCTGGTCGGCGGCGATGGCGTCGACTATGCGGCCGGTCGCGGTGAGGGCGGTGTCGATGTGGTCGACGATGCTGGACATGGTGTGCTCCAGGAACTTTCGGATGCGACGTGGTCGGATGCGGCCGGATCAGGCGAAGACGTCGTCGAGCCAGTCGTAGACGCGGGCATAGGCCAGGCGTTGCGCACCGGATTGGCAATGCGCGTCCGCGCCTTCGGCTTCGGTGAACTTCACCAGGGTCTTGGGACAGGTGAGGTGGTCGTACAGCAGTTCGGGCTGGCCCTGGAAGAAGCCGTCGTCCACGCCGTCGCAGACCAGGGTCGGGCAGGTGATGCGCTCGGCGATGCCGTCGCGCACGTGGTAATCGAGGTAGGCGGCACAGAATTCGCGGGCGGTGCCGATTCCGAAGGTGAACTTGCCCTGATCGACGGCCCAGCGCAGCATCGGGCTGTGCTGGACGGCCGCGTCGAGCATGGCGTCGAATTCGGGATCGGAATCGGCGCGCAGGCGGCGTTCGACCTCGGCGCGCTCACCGGGCAGGTTCGCGGTGGAGATATCACCCAGGTCGTAGACGCCGTCCACGGTGATCAGGGCGGAGACGCGGGGTTCGAAGGCTGCCGCACGCGGGGTCAGCACACCGCCCATGCTGTTGCCGAACAGGGCCAGGCGGGCGGGATCGACCTCGGGGCGGGTCAGCGCGTAATCGATGACCGGGCCGACCACGTTCTCCCAATCCGGGCGGAAGTGCAGGCCGCGGCGATGCACCGCGCCGGGCTGACCCGGGCCGTCGTAGACCAGCACGTTGTAGCCGCGTTCCACCGCGGCGGCCGCACCGGAGAAGTACATCTCCTCGGCGGATCCGTCGAAACCGTTGCACATCAGCACGGTCGGGCGCGGTGCGCCGGACTCGTCGACGCGGTAGAAGTAGCCGGGCAGGGTGGTGCCCTCGTAGGGGATGTCGATCGGCTCGATCGGCGTCACCGCCAATTCCGCTGCCGCGCGGAAGCATTCGACCTGTAGGTCGTAGGCGTGGGTGACGCGCGGATCGGCCGGATCGCCGTGCAGGAAGAATTCGGCATTGCGGTAGTAGTTCGAGGCGCGCAGGAACGCGTCCCGGGCACTGACCCGATGACCGCCCGCCAGCGAGGAACGCGCCTGTGCCGCAACCCGATCGGCGGTGGTGAGCCATTCGTCATGCCAGCTGTCGTAGTCGCCGGCCTTGATGCGGTGGGTGGTCGCGACGGCCTCGCCGAAATCGGCGCCGCCGTAGGTGATGTGGCCGAGGGTGCGCAGCGTCTCGTACCAGAACTGGGTGTCCTCGGGGAAGAAAACCGGTTGCATGATCGCTCCTAAAGCAGTTCGTAGCGGCGTTAAGAACAACCGTAGAAGCATGCCGAACTAAACGCAACCCCCAACTGCGTTAGAGTGTGGTCATGGAATCGGAGAAGACCCGGCGGCCCGGCGGGCGCAGCGCCCGGGTGCGCACCGCCGTCCACCAGGCGGTGACCGAACTCGCCGCCGAGCGCGGCTACGGCAATTTCACGGTCGGCGAGGTGGCGGCACGCGCCGGAGTGGCCGATACCAGCATCTATCGCCGCTGGGGCACGCTGGAGGCGCTCAGCGCGGACGCGGCCATCGGCTGGCTCACCGAGCATTCACCGATTCCCGATACCGGCAGCCTGACCACGGACCTGCGCGGTTTCGCGGCGAAGGTCGCCTCGGATGTGTCCGGTCCGGGCGGGCTCGGGGTGCTGCGGCTGGCGATGGCACTGACCAATGCCGGGGAAACCGGCCAGCAGGCCCGAAATCAATTCCTCATGGCGCGTTTCGAACAATTGCGCACCATGGTGGACCGGGCGACCGCCCGGGGTGAGCGGGCACCGGATCCGATGGACATCGTGGACCACATACTGGCCCCGATCTATGTCCGGACCCTGTTCGGCATGGGGCCGCTCGACGCCGGATACACGAACGGATTGGCCGACCGGCTGGTCGACCAATCCGCGTGAATCACAAGGGAACTCAGGCCGGGCAGCCGTCCTTGATCCACGCCTCGAAGGCATCCACGTGCTCCGCGGGCCAGGCACCGTCGCACGGCATCGAGCCCTGCCGCAGGCGGGTGAGAATGCCGTCGGCGTGCTGGGTCACGTCATCGTGCGACCACAGATCGAACACCCAGCTCATGGATTTGCGATCCATCTCCCGGAACAGCGGTTTGATGTGCTCGGCGAATCCGATCGGCTCACCGGCCGACGGCAGCGCGGCCGACTGCTCGACCTTGGGCGCGAGCGCCGAAATGCGTGATCCCGGAGTCGCATTGCAGACCCACCACCAGCGCGGCACCGGCATATGCGGCGGCGGATTCGCGCCCGGCTGGGAATTCTCCACCGCGATGCGCGAACCCCATTCGACATAGGCGGCGAAGGCGGCGCGGAACTCCGGATCGCGCGGCAGGCCCGCGTCATCGGCGGCCCGCGAGATGAGCTGGGCCCAGCGGGCACGCCACTGTTCGGTCAGCGCCTTACCGGCGTGCTCGGCGACCATATGGTCGTAACCGCCGTACTGCTCGGTGTAAAGCTGTGGCCCGCCGAAGGTTTCGGTCAGCCAGGCGGCCACCCGCTCCGGATGGTCGGGGGACATGCGGGCGAACAGCGGGGCCAGCAGATCGTCCTGCGCCACGTATTTGCCGTAGAAGATCTTGGTCATTCGGGTGAGCGCGGGCAGGCCGCCCGCCCACTCGTAGAGCGAGGGCTCCTCGGACAGCGGCGGATCGCGGAATTCGACGTAGTAGTGCATACCGCTGCAGAACGGCTTGTTGCGGGACTGACCGCACCGGCACAGGCTGTAGTGCTCGCGGGCGTCATCGCCGTCCAGCGGTACTCTGCCGGTGATCCGGTACGGACCGTCCTTGGACACTTCGATGGCCGGATCCCGGTGCGGGAGCACCACTTGCGGACTGCCCAGCGCGCCGGACGGGCAGGCGCGCACCGCCGCGGTGAGCTCATCGGCGCGAGCGCCGCTGGGGGCGACGAAGGGCTCCTCGGTGGCACGGAAGGCGGTGGGCACCCGGTCGGTGCAGAAACCCGAATGCGCGCAGATACCGCGATTGTCGGTGATGGTCATCCCGACCCCGGGATAGGTGTCGAGCCGATCCGGTACGCGTTCGGGATCCTTCGCGCCGCTGAACCCGATCCGGGCGTGGCTGCCATCGCACAGCGGCTTCATTTCCGAAGCGCCGCAACGGCACAGCGCCATCTGCGGGAAGGTGCGCACGGGTTCGCCGAGCCAGTTGGTGAGCTGTTCCGGGTTCGTGACCAGGTACGGACCGTCCGGGGACACATCGATATGCGTCGGCGAAACACCCTGAATCTCAGTGAGTTCGGCGATACGCGCGGTCAAAACCTGTTCGTCCGAGGCGAATACGCACGCCAGGTGCTGGAGCGCGGCCACCGCCTCCAGCAATTCGGGCTGATCGTTGCCCGCGCGCAGGCGGGTGGCGTCCTTGGCCAGCTCCCAGAGTCGCGATTGCGGTTCACCCGACTCGGGTTCGCTTGCGGCGGAGTCCGTTTCGCCGACCGCGGCGGCCAGCGGGCGGATCACCGAATCGGCCAGCGGGGTCGCACCCTCGACGAGTTCACCATCGAGCTGACGGGCACGAGCCAGCAGTGTGCGGAGTTCGTTCTGGATGGCGGTGGTCAAGGCGGCCCTTCCCTCGGCGCGAACGGATATCCACCTCGAAGAATGGCCCACTTCCAGGCTCGGGAACAACGACCGTTCGCTCAACGCTTACGTAGTGCCACTCAGGAAACGAGCGAAGGACCATGGAGCTCTACGAAATCGAGGGATTCCTCGCGGTCGCGGAACACCTGCATTTCGGGCGCGCCGCCGAACAGCTACACGTCTCCCCCAGCCGGGTCAGCCAGACCATCGGACAGCTCGAGCGCCGGGTGGGCGCGCAACTGTTCCGGCGCACCACCCGGCGGGTCGCCCTCACCCGCATAGGCGAGCAACTGCTCAGCGATCTGCGGCCCGGACACGAACAGATCCAGCAGGCCATCCGGCGGGCCATCGGCGCGGGCCGGGGTTTCGCGGGCACGCTCACCGTCGGGTTCATCGGCGCGGCCGCCGGACAGCTCTGTCACGCCACCGCCGCGAGCTTTCGCGCCGACCACCCCGAAACCGAGCTGAATATCCGCGACGCCCAGCTCACCGACGGATTGCGCTGGTTCAGCAGCGGTTTCGACATGGTGCTGGTGAGCAGGCCCATCGAGGATCCGGGCCTGGTGCACGGTCCGGTGCTGATCACCGAACCGCGCGTGCTCGCCGTATCCGTGACGCATCCGCTGGCGAGCCGGGACAAGATCGAACCGGAGGATCTCGCGACGGTGACCCTGCTGGACGTGCCCGATACCGTGCCACGCTCGTGGATCGAGGACCACATTCCCGGCGAAACCCCTTCCGGCAGGCCCATTCCGCGCGGCCGCGTCACGCACACCTTTCAGGAGGTGCTGGCCAGTATCGGCGCGGGTGAGGGCGCGTTCATCTGCGGCGCGCAGGTGGATCGGTTCTATCGGCGACCCGATATCGCGTTCGTACCGATCATCGAAACCCCGCCCATGCAGTGGGGTTTCACCTGGCGCGCCTGTGATGAGACCGCCCGCATCCGCGCCTTCGACGCCGGTGCGCACGCCGTCGCGATGGGAAATATCAAGCGCGCCAACGAGATGTGAACGACTTGCGCGCGGGCAGCTCCTCGCCGCGCTCACGCACCCGCTCGGCCAGTTCGGCACCGCGATCCTTGACCACCTCGCCCAGATCCGCGCCCCGGTCCTTGACCACCTCGGCCAGCGCCGCACCGCGATCCTTGACGACCTCCGAGAGCACCGACCCTCGATCCTTGACCACGTCCGAGAGCACCGCGCCCCGATCCTTGACCACGTCCGAGAGCACCGCGCCGCGATCCTTCATCACGTCGGCGATTTCCGCGCCGCGATCCCTGGCGAATTCGGAGAGCTCCGCGGCGCGCTCGCGGGCCGTCTCGGCCAACTGCGGGCCGTGATCCTTGGCGAATTCGGCCAGGTGCGAGCCCTGTACCTGGGCACGCTCGGCCAGATGCGCACCGGATTCCTGTGCGCGCTCGGCGAGCTGCGCGCCGTGCGTCTGTGCCGCATCGGCCAGACCCGCCGTTCCGGCGGCTGCACGTCCGGCCAGCTTCTTCCATCCGGGGGTACCGCGCCCGCCGACATCGCCCGAGGCGATGAGCAGACCGCCGAGCAGGCTCACATCCTTCAGGAATCCCACCCGCTTGGCCGATCGCAGAGCCGGGTCGTTCTCGGCCCAGAAATCCTGTTCGGTGAGCGTCGCGGGAATCACGGTGGCCGCGAGCACCGCCGCGGCCAGCCGGGGCACCCGCCCGAAGGCCAGCAGGACGCCACCGCCCACCTGCACCATGGCATTGATGCGCACCGCGCGCTCGGGTTCGGGCAGCCGGTCCGCGTAGCGCTCGGGTAATGCGCGCTGCGCCTGTTGCACCCGCACCGTGGCGGCCTTGGCGCGCTGCTGCGGATTGGCGAGGGTGTCCAATCCGTCGGCAATGAAGGCCGTGGCCAGGAGCGGGCGGGCAAGTCGTCGCATCAACATGTGAGGGGTTCCTTCCGGGTCGCCGTTATTCCGGCGATACCCGGATCAGGCTCGATAAACCCCCCGGTGGATAGCGTGTTATCGGAATCTCGGTTTGACAACGAGCGCGCTGGGTACCCGCAGGGAAGGTTGATAACACAGCCGATCCCGGCGCGGCCCGTAGTCCCTGCGGCCGCACCAGTGCGACAGCCGATTTTTCCGCCGCGGAATCCGCGACGCGACGCAGCCGACCTCCCTCAGCGAGAGGTCGCGAGCGAATCGGCGGAAGTCGGAGTGCAACCGATGAGCGAGAACAGCTACGACAATATCGAGGCGGCTTTCGAAGAGCTCGCCATCGCCGTAGAGGATCACGACCCCAAGCGAGAAGCGTTGCGCGAGCGCATCATTCAACGCTGCCTACCACTCGCCGACCATATCGCGCGCCGATTCGCCGGGCGCGGTGAGGGATTCGACGATCTGCAACAGGTGGCACGGGTGGGGTTGGTGCAGGCCGTAGCTCGCTATGACGTCTCGCGCGGTTCGACCTTCCTGTCCTTCGCCATCCCCACCATCATGGGCGAGGTGCGCCGGCATTTCCGCGACTACACCTGGTCGGTACGAGTTCCGCGCCGCACCAAGGAGATTCAGCTCCAGATCGGCGGCGCGGTGGAGCGCCTCGCGCAGCGCCTGGGCCGGATGCCCAAGGCCCGCGAGATCGCCGCCGAACTCGGCGTCGACCTGCTCGAGGTCACCCAGGCACTGGTCGCCGCCAACGCCTATCAGACCTCCTCGCTGGACGCGTACACCAGCGATGACGGCGAGAACTCCCCCATTCCGCCCGCCGAAACCCTCGGCGGCGAGGATCCCGATTACGAACTCATCGAACAGCGCATGGCGGTGCGCCCGCACCTGATCGAACTCGGCGACCGTGAGCGCGACATCCTGACCATGCGCTATTTCGAATGCAAGACGCAGAAGCAGATCGCCGATTGCCTCGGCATCTCGCAGATGCACGTCTCGCGCATTCTCACCAGGACGCTGACCCAGCTCCGCGAGGACGCGCTGGCCGACTGACGCGAACCGCCCGGCCAGCGCCGATGCGAGCCGCTCGCCAGCGCCGATGTGAGCCACTACGTCAGTGCGTTCCCACGCGTTCGAGCAGTCCGCGCAGGGTGGCGCGTTCGGCGGCGGACAGCGCGGCGAAGGATTCGGCCAGTACTGCGTCGGCGACCCGGTTGGCGGCGGCGAGCGTGCGTTCGCCCTCCGGGGTCAGCCGATGCTCGATGGCTCGCCCGCGACCGGGCGCACGCTCGATCAAATCGCGGGCCAGCAGGCGAGTGGCCAGGGTGCCGAACGACTGTTCGCTCTGAAAAGTCTCCTCCGCCAGTGCCCGCGCGGTGGAGCCCGGCGTGCGGTCGATGGCGCGCAGGGCATCCCATTGGGCGAGCGTGCTGCCCACCTCCGTGAGGGCGGTGTCCAGGGCGCGGTGGTGGCGGTACTGGGCTTGTTTGATCGCCCGCCCCAGGGCTTGCAGATCAGGCATGGACAGAACCATATCAGGTGACTAAGGTTGTTTATATCAACATGTTTAGTCAGTGAATGGGGATGACATCCATGGACGAAATCGGCAGCGGCCCAGCCACTCTCGTACTGCACGGCGGCGCGGGGCCATTCAGCGTGGCGACCCTCGCCGAACATCTGGGGCGTACCCGGCGGGTGCTCACACCCACCCATCCCGGCTGGAACGGCACCCCGCGACCGGCGGAGATCGACACCATCGCCGATCTCGCCGCCGCCTACCTGCGCGACCTCGCCGAGCGCGGGTTGCGCGATGTGCTGGTGGTCGGCTCCTCCATCGGCGGCTGGATCGCCGCCGAGATGGCCGCCCAGGACGACGCGGGCCTGATCGGCGGGCTGATCCTCATCGACGCCACCGGAATATGGGTTGACGCGGAACCGATTCCGGATTTCTTCGCCCTCGACGCGCGCCAGATCGCCGAATTCTCCTATCACGATCCGGATCGGTTCTATCAGGACCCGGCCACCGTGCCCGCCGCGCAAATCGCTGTGCGACAGGGGAATATGGTCGCGCTACGGCACCTCGCGGGCGAGCCCTACATGCACGATCCGAGCCTGTTCGACCGGCTCGCGGCGGTGCGGATTCCCGCCCTGCTGCTGTGGGGCGCGAGCGATCGGATCGTCACGCCCGCGTACGGGGCAGCCTATGCCGCGGCCTTCGGCGATGCCCGCCTCGAAATCATCAGCGAGGCAGGGCATCTGCCGCAGCTCGAACAGCCCGGAGCGACCTTCGCGCGTATCGACGCCTTCGTCGGTGAACTGGATCAGGCGCGAGCGCGGTAGGCCGCCACCGCAGCGTCGGTCTCCTCGGTCACCAGATCGGCGTTGATCATCGCGCCCGCCATGGCGCCCGCGGCGGCGGAGGCTCCCACCTGGGCGGACATATCGGTGACATTGCCCGCGACCCAGACGCCGGGCACCTCGGTACGGCCGGTGGGATCGACGGCGGGCACATGCTCCCCCATACCCGAGGGATGGTCGACGGCCTTCAGGCCCAGGGGCGCAAGGAAACTCGCGCGGGCAACCATGCGCGAGGCCACCGTCACGGCCGTACGGGGGACGACGGTGCCGTCCACCAGCCGCACTCCGACGATACTCCCGTCGACGGTCTCCAGCGCCGACACCTCACCGGTCACCACCGGAATCCCCCGTGCCGCAAGCTGTTCGGCCTGTTCGTCGGTGGGGGGCATGTGATGCGCGAAGTAGGTGATGTCCGGGCTCCACTGCCGGAACAGCAGCGCCTGATGCACCGACATGGGTCCGCTGCCCAGGATGCCGATGGCTCGGTCCCGAACCTCCCAGCCGTGGCAGTAGGGGCAGTGGATCACATTGTGGCCCCACTGCTCTCGCAAGCCCGGGATATCGGGCAGTTCGTCGACCAGGCCGGTGGTCACCAGCAGTCGCCGGGCGCGCACGGTCCGGCCGTCGGCCAATTCGACCGTGAAGCCGGGGGTTTCGGCATCGGCCACCGCATCGGTCCCGTCCGCGCCGTCGCGGGTGGCGGCGACCACGGTGCCCGAGATGATGTGCCCGCCGTAGCCGCGCACCTCCTCGCGACCGCGTTCGACCAATTCGGCCGGGGATATGCCCTCGCGGGCCAGCAGCCCGTGCACTCCCTCGGCGGGGGCATTGCGCGGTGCGCCCGCATCGATCACCACTACCGAGCGCCGGGCCCGTGCGAGCATGAGCGCACCGTTCAACCCGGCCGCGCCGCCGCCGATCACCACCGCGTCATAACCGTTCGCCAGTTGATCCGTCATCCTGACCTCCTCGTTCGTCTGCTTCGACAATGCGAGAACACCCACAATCCTGGCAACTAATGTTGCCGATACGGCAAAATCGGGGGATGGACTCCGAACTCGATCAGGCCCTGGACGCGGTCGGCCCGCGCCTGCGGGAACTGCGCCGCAAACGCGACACCACGCTGGCGGAACTGTCCGCGAGCACCGGAATCTCGGTGAGCACGCTGTCCCGGCTGGAATCCGGTGCGCGCCGGCCCACCCTGGAACTGCTGCTGCCGCTGGCCAAGGCGCACGGGGTGACCCTGGACGAACTGGTGGACGCGCCCGCCACCGGCGATCCGCGCATCCATCTGCGGCCGGTCAGCATGAACGGGATGACCATGGTGCCGCTCACCCGGCGCGCGGGCGGTATCCAGGCGTACAAGCTGGTGATTCCGGGCGGCAGCCGGCAGGAACCGGATCCGCGCACGCATGAGGGCTACGAATGGATGTACATCCTCAACGGCCGCCTGCGCGTGGTGCTCGGCAACCACGATTTCGTCATGTCACCCGGTGAGGCGGCCGAATTCGATACCCGCGAACCACACTGGTTCGGTTCGGCCGATGGCAATCCGGTCGAATTCCTCAGCCTGTTCGGCAAACAGGGCGAACGCGCACACCTGCGCGCCCGCCCCAAACCCAAGGATCAGTGACCGGCGTGCGCGTGTTCGGCGCACAGGCAGCCGATGCCGTTCTCGATCCATTCGCGCCCGGCCCAATCCGGGTGCCGAGCAAGCATTATCGCGCGCACCTCGGCGATGATCGTCGCCTCGCTCACGGCGCTGTCGCGGCGAATCCAGGTCTCCTCGCGCAACAGTCGCAGGTAGTCGCGGACATCGGCGAGTAGTTCCGGACCGCCGATCGCACCGTGTCCGGGGACCACCGTGCCCGGCCGCTCGGCGATGAGCCGTTCCATGACCGCGAGCCAGCCGATACCCGAGACATCGGTGTCGTACGGCGGGAACCACGGGAAGATGGCGAACTGGCCCGCCTCCACCAGATCACCGGTGAAAAGCACGTCGGCATCCGGGATTTCGACCACCTGATCGCCGAGGCTGTGCCCGCGACCGGTGGCGCGCATGCGCACCCGGCGACCGCCCAGATCCAGTTCGTGTTCGCTCTCGTAGATCTGATCCGGTGCGATGAGCCGCACATCCTCGAGTCGTCGCGCCACCGAATCGCCCAGGCCCCGGAACATTTCGAGATATGCCGCGCCCTTGCGTTCCAGATCCAGGGCCTGCGCCCGATTGATCAGATAGGTCGCCTCGCCCGCGAACACCTCGGCACCGAAAGCATGCTCGGGGTGGAAATGCGTTGTCGTCAAATACAATCGGCGTCCGGCCGCGTAGTCGGCCGCGAACTCCAGCACCGCCTCCGCATTGCGCGGCCCCATACCCGTATCGATCACCAGCACCGCTTCGCGGCCGCCGATCACCCCGATATTGGGCACCAATTGCACGCCGTGATTCTCGATCACCACCAGATCGCGGGCGACCTCGCGAGCCTGCGCGAGGTTCACCGCCGGATCCGGGATCGGATGTTCGGGTGTCACCGCTGCGGTCATTGCACACTCCTGTCCTCGACTCCCTCTCAGTCCAGTCGCGCGGCCGCGCACCGTCCAACACCCGTTCCGGCCGCCCTATACCCCGCGGGTATCGTTGCCGCTGATGGACTTACGCACGCTGCGCTATTTCGTGGCGGTCGCCGAGGAACTGCATTTCGGCCGGGCCGCCGCCCGCCTGCACATGTCCCAACCCCCGCTGAGCCGGGCCATCCGGCAGCTGGAAACCGAACTCGGCAGCGTGCTGCTACTGCGCTCCCCCGCCGGTGTCACGCTGACCGCCGCCGGTGCGGCCCTCTACGACGAGGCACGCGCACTGCTGGCTCAAGCCGAACAGGCCCGTGCGAAGGTGCGCGCGATCGCCGCCTCGGCCACGCTCACCCTGGGCACGCTCGGTGATAGCGCCGAACAGGTGGGCGCGGATCTGGTCTCGGAGTTCCGGCGCGTACATCCCGATATCCGGGTGCGCGTGCGCGAGTTCGACTTCACCGATCCGACGGCGGGGCTGCGGGCCGGGCTGACCGATCTGGCGCTCACCCGAACTCCGTTCGAGCACAACGGGATCGCGGTGCATCCCTTGCGCTCGGATCCGATCGGGGTGATCGTGCGCGAGGACGATCCACTCGCCGGGCGGGAGCGGATCGACCTTCGCGAGCTCGCGGACCGGCAGTGGTTCCGGTTACCCGAGGGCACCGATCCGGTGTGGCAGGCGTACTGGACGCAACCCGACCTGGGACACGCCGACGGTCCGGTGGTGCGCACCGTGCACGAATGCATGCAGGCCGTGCTCTGGAACGGGTCCATCGGGCTCGCACCACTGGTGCACACGCTGCCGCGGGGATTGCGCGCGGTGCCGATCGATGACGCGATGCCGAGTCACCTGGTGGTGGCCTGGCCCCGGGCCGATACGAATCCGCTGATCGAGTCGTTCCGGCGCATTGCCGCCGAGCTGTATCGAACCGGCTGATCACCGCCGCCTAACAACCAAGCACTTGCTTGTTTTGCCTCCGTGGACTACGAATGAGGTGGTATCGCCCTGTTCACAGTCGAAGGAAGTGCATGGACGACTTCGGTCATCGGCCCGGCGCCGCACTCGTTTTGGGCGCCAGCGGCGGGCTCGGACTCGCGGTGGCGCGCATGCTCATCGAGCGCGGCAGTCATGTGGGGCTGACCTACTTCCGCTCGGCGGGCAAGCTCGATCCGCTGTTCACCATCGCCAAGGAGCAGGAGCGGCGGGCCCGATCCTGGCGACTCGATCTCACCGACGCCGAACGCGCAGCCGAGGTCACCGCGCAGGTCGCGGAGGAATTCGGCGGGATCCACACCCTGGTCTACGCCGCCGGACCGCATATCCCGATGCGGCACCTGAGCCGAATCTCCCCGGCCGACTTCCGATCTCAGCTCATTGATGACGCGAGCGGCTTCTTCAACGCCGTGCACGCCGCGATACCGCACCTGCGCCGGACCCAGGGCAATATCGTCGCCATCAGCACCGCCGCCACCGCGCGCTTCCCCATCCGGGACGGCCTGTCCAGCGGCCCGAAAGCCGCTGTGGAGGCACTGGTCCGGGGCATCGCCGCCGAAGAGGGCAGGTTCGGGATTCGCGCCAATTGCGTCGGACCGGGCATGACCACCGACGGTATGGCGGAACGGCTGATCAGCTCGGGCGAACTCGACGAGCAGGCGCTGGATATCACCCGGGGCAATATTCCGCTGCGCCGCTTCGGAAATGCGGAGGACATCGCCGAAGCGGTGTGCTTCCTGGCCTCGGATCGCGCCGATTTCATCAGCGGGCAGAAGCTCGATATCGACGGCGGCTACGGGGTGTAGCTCACCGGTCCGAGACGTTGATTCCGATGGTGTGCGCGAAGATCGGGGCCAGATCCATCAGCTGCAAACTGGTGATCGTGGCCCCGCGCAGGGATTCCACGCCCTCGTAGACGCCGATCGAACGCGCCGTGCGCAGATCCACCTTGGACAGGGTGGCCTTGCGCATGGACAGCGCCTCGATCTCGGTGCCCGGAAAGGTGACCGAGGTCAGCTTCGCCTCGCCGATATCCACATGGCGCAGTACGCAATCGGTGAAGGACACCTCGGTCAGGTGCGCGCCGCGCAGATTCACCGAATCGAATTTGCAGTTGTAGAACTTGACCCGGCGCAGCCGCGCGCCGAACGCCTCCACCCCCGACCACGCGTTCATCACCAATTCCGCGTCCATCCACGAGGTTTCGGACAGATCGGCGCGGGTCCACTGGGTGCCCTGAATCCACACATCGTTGAACCTGGTGTGCCGCAACGAACCACCGGTGATCGAACCGCCGGTGATGGCGCATTCGGTGAGCTGAGCGCCGCGCACCTCGGCATCCTCGAGCCGCATTCCCTCGAAGAGGGCGCAATCGTATTCGCCCTCCATGGTGATCTCATCGCGCTCCTGCAGAAAACGCGCGAACGACAGATCGGCCAAATCCCGCGGCATCGAAGATCCTCACCTCTGCTCGGCAACCAGTGCCGTCGACCGTAGTCGAACACTCCGACAGGCCCGCGCGGGGCGTAGGCTGCCACAAAGGCACGATCCGAGATTCACTTCCTCGCACCGAAAGGTACGACCGTGACGAAAATCGGAGTCACCGGAGCGACCGGCAAGCTCGGCACCCTCGTCGCCCAGCGCCTGGCCGCGGCGGGCGCAGATCTGCGCCTGATCGCCCGCAAACCCGGGAAACAGCTGCCCATCCCCGATGCCGAGGTGCGCTTCGCCCCCTACGGCGACGGTCCCAAATTCGAGCTGGCGGCCGGCGGGGTGGAAACCCTGCTGCTGGTCTCGGCCATGGAGAGCGATCTGCGCGTGGCCGAGCACACCACCGCCATCGAGGCCGCGGTCGCGGCCGGGGTGCGGCGCATCGTCTACATCTCGTTCCAGGGCGCCGCGCCCGAGGCCACCTTCACCTTCGCGCGCGATCACTGGTACACCGAACAGCAGATCCGCCAGACCGAACTGGCGTTCACGGTATTGCGGGACAACAACTATCAGATCCATCTGCCCGCGCTCGCCGATCCCGAGACCGGGGTGATCCGCGGACCCGCCGGTGACGGCCGGGTCGCGGCGGTGGCGCACGAGGACATCGCCGATGTGGCCACCGCGGTGCTGCTCGATGATCAGTTGCTGCCCAACGAGATACGCGATGTCACCGGGCCCGAAGCGCTGAATCTGGATGAGGTCGCGGCCATTCTGAGCAAGCACACCGACCGCGAGATCACCTACAAACCCGAATCGATTCCCGAGGCGTACGAGAGCCGATCGAAATACGGTGCGCCGGACTGGATGGTCGCGGGATGGGTGACCTCCTATCAGGCCATCGCCACCGGTGAGCTCGCGACGGTCTCGAGCACCGTGGAGGCGATCACCGGTCATCCGCCCATCGCCTTCGACCGCTATCTCACCACCCATCCCGAAGTGCTGGACCGCCTGCGGAACCGAACCTGATATCAGCGCGCCGCGATGGCGGTCAGCAGATCGCGCACCACCGCCATCAGCGCGACCGGTGACGGATCCTTGTGCAGCGCAACCAGATCGTCCTGTAGCTGCTGCGGCAGGGATTCGTCCGACTGATCGGCCAGCGCCTGCCACACCTCGCGCACCTGACCCTCGCTCAACTGTGCCAGCGGCGCCACCACATCCTCGATCTGCGCCCCGTCCAACCGCGGATCCGCCGCGGCCACCCGCACCCGCGCGGCGACAGTAGGAGGCAAGTGACCGGCGACAATCTGCAGCAGTGTCTTCACCCACCCGAGCGTATGTGCCCATCCCACACCCCACCCCGCTTTCGCCGTTCCCACCACCGGTGCAACATTTTCGCTGCGGTCTTGGAATATTCACGATTCGTCGCGTAGCCTTCGGCGCAGCCGACAGCACCACCGACCCGAGGATGCGACGATGAGCCAGGCGTTCGACGCTTGGAAGCGGACCATTACGCGCGGGGCGAGCACCCGGGCCATCGCGGAACGCTTGGACAGCAATGGGCCGCGCATCAAGCGGCATCTGGAGGAATCGGATCCGCCGGTGGCGGACACCGTGATCGAACTGGCCCGCGCCTACGACGCCAACCCGGTCGAGGGGCTCATCGCCGCGGGACTGCTCACGCGCAGCGATGTCGACCACGCCGCCACCCGGGACGCGCTCAGCGCGGTACCCATGCTGCAACTGCTCGAGGAGGCGGTCGCGCGCGAACGCCGTGCCGTCGACCGCCGCGCCCCGGAACCCGAGCGCCACCCCGACGAAGCCCACGGCCGCCGCATCAAACGACGACGCATCGGCGAGGGCATGCCGTGATGACGCAGCTCGCTCACACCTGGTCGGCGCGACTCTCGATCGAGGCGTGGCCGCGTGCAACGTGCCCGCGTAGCGGCGGAACAGTTTCAGCATGGCCGAGGACGGGATATCCGGGGGCCGAGCGCGTTGGGGTCCGTCAGGAGGAAACGCTGGCCGGGGTGCGGGAAATGCGGCCGCCCAGGCGCTCGTTGACCGCGAAGCCGTGTTTGCGGCACCAGGCGGCCAGCATCGGGACGGCCGAATCGTCATCGCGGTAGGTGGGCACCAGCTGACCGACGATGGTCAGGTGATGGGCATCCGCGGCCCGGCAGAGTTGTTGCAGCACAGCGGTTCCCAGTCCGGTGCCGCGCAACTCCGGATTGACGGTGATGTTGTCGAGTTTGATGGTGTCGGCGTACACGTCGAAGACCACATCGACGAGATCGTCACTGCGGCGCAGGGATTCGATATCGGCGGGCAGCGGGCGCAGCACGCCGGGCAGATGATCCGCGAGCCGTCCGCGCGCGGCCTCATCGGGCGCGGTGCGGGTCAGCGCGACCAGCTGCTCGGTCAGATCGGCCACGGCCACCCGATCGCCCAGTGCCGCCAGCGGGCGGGTCTGTTCGGCGAGCGCGGCCAGCACGCGCAATTGCCGGGTCCAGTGCGGATCGGTGGTCTCGTATTCGGTGATCAGATCGGCCAGGGTGAACTCCAGGCCGAACGAACTGCCGCGGCTGCGGATATAGCCGCCGGACAGCACGCCCCAGCGTCTGTCGTCCGCGCCGACGCCGTGCTGGGCCAGTTCGCGCAGTAGCACATCGCGGCGGCCGGTGGCATTGGCGATGGTGGAACCGGGCAGCCGGTGCAACCAGCGCCGCCACCCGGTGAGATTGGCTCGAATCCGGCTGCCCGCGACATCACCGCTGGCCGCCAAATAGTTGCACAGTGCTTGCTGTCTCCGGTCCAGCAGCTCATGCGCCCGCTCGAAACCGGATGCTTCCGGAAGCGATCTGCCCTCACTCATAACAAACAAGCTAGCGCTCGGCGGCTGAGTCGCAGGTAACCGGCACGCTCCCGATGGGTCGAAATCCTTCGGCGGCGCATGATGCGGCTACCTCCACGCCGTTTGCTGATAGTTCCAACTCGGCTCCGGCGGCACACCACCGGACAGCGCCTCGACCCGATCGATCAGCGCGCGTTCGTATCGCCGAGCCTGCCGCCGATCCATTCGGGTCGCGGCCCGCAGGCCCGCCCGGGCACGGCGGCGACTGCGCCGGGTGAGCAGCGAAGCCAACTGCTGTTCGGTGCCCAGCGTGCGCGCCGACGGCTGGGCGATGGTGGCGCGCAACCATTTTCGCTCGGTACCCAGCACCCAGCGATACGCCAGGCCGAAGATGAGCAGATCGACGATCACCGGGAAGAAGAGCGTCAGCACGCCCGGACCGCTCGGGCGCGGCGCGTCGAAGACGAAATGCATGGTCACCGCCATGGCGTAGAACAGCGCGAAGAAGCCGATCCGCCAGCCCCATGAGCGATCGGTGCGCAGCAACAGCACCACGATGCCCACACCCACCAGCGCCGACATCGCCCAGTGCGAGGTGAACGCGGTGATCAGCCGCAGGACCGCCACGATCAGCACATCCGCGATCGGATCCTGCGGAGCACCCAGCGCCGTCTGCACGCTGTACAGGCAATCCTCGGAGATCTGCGCGCCCAATCCGACGAAACCGCCGATCAGCAGACCGTCCATGGGCCGTCGCAGTCGCGCCCGGAACAGCACCGCGACGATGGCGATGCCGATCGCCTTGATGAACTCCTCATCGATGGGCGCGGCGATCGCCGCCTGCCAGTTGTTCGCGAACTCATCGCCCCCGAGCTTGGCGACCAGCTGTGTCACATGGTCATTCGCCCACAGCGCCACACCCGGCCACACCGTCGCACCCCAGATGAAACCCATCAGAATCGGCGCGATCAAGCGCCGCCGCGCGCGAAAAGGGTCCAGCTCGAACAACACCCAGCCGAAGAACACCAGCGTCAGCGCGGTCACCGGCAGCGCGGCCAGCGCCTGCGCACCGCCGAACCACACCATGCCCGCGGCCTGCACCAGGAACACCAGCGGTCCGGCCGCGACCACCACGCAGTAGACCCAGAACAGCGCCGACCGCGGCTGGAACCAGCCCGGCCCGGTCATACCTCGACCGCTTTGCTCGACGCGAGCACCGCGAGAATCATGGCCCGGCCCGCCTCCCGGGTCGGACCCGTGACGGTGATGGTCACCGCGATATCACCGGAATTCGCGACCGCGCAGACACCGCCCGCCGTATCGGGCAGCACACACATCCGGCCGTGGAACGAGCCCGCCTCGATGGCATCGCCGTCGAAGTGCACCTGATGTCCCGACGCGCGCAGCGGCAGCAGCAGTCGCGGTGCGGCGGTATCGAAATCGGTGATGCCGTCCACCACCGAGACGCCCAATCGCTGCTCCCCGATATCGGAATCGAGGATCGCGGAGGATTCGGAGCCGGTGGCGATGCGGCGCATGGCCTCCGGGACCGCGAACCGCACCCCGTTCGACGGATCGTCGGCGCCGTGCACGGCGCCGATACCGCTCGCGGTCAGCGTGATCTCGGTCCCCGCCGCGACCGCGGTCTCCCGATCGGGCACCGCCGCGTCCAACAGGGGTGGCACCACGGCGATCACGGCGAGGGCGGCCACCGCCGCCAGCGCCGGTCCGACCGAATGAATCAGGCGCGCCATGTCTTCCAGCCTCCCGGTCCGTGTGGCGGGCCCGCAACGGGTGACCGCCACACATATCGGATCAGCGGACGGACAGCCGTCCACCATGCAATAGCCGAGAGTTAACCACAATTCATGATGCGAGCCCGGCGCGCACGCCGCGACCGATTACAGCAGATTCGCCAGACCCGAGAGCGGACCGGGCAGCGCGGCCACGTGATTCTTCAGACCGGTCGCCACCGGGTTCGGGGTCGCCGCGCGCAGGCGATCCAGTTCGGTCTGCATGGTTCCGACGGTCTGCTCGTAGATGCGATCCACCAGTTCGGTGTCCTCCGGATCGCCGGGCTGGGTGGACCAGTCCAGAGCGGGCAGGAAGCTCACATCCACGTGCGAAGGCAGCGGAATCTGCGGCAGAATCGGCGCGATGCCGAACGGCAGGCCGACGGTGTACGGAAATACCTTGGCGCGCACCAGTTTATCGAGTCCGAGCACGCGAGCGGTGCGCTCACCGCGACTCACGATGAAGATGGAATCGTGGCCGCCGTTGGCGACCGCCGGAATCACCGGCACGCCCATTTTGAGCGCGAGCCGGATGAAGCCCTTGCGCCCGGCGAAATCGACCTTGCCGCGATCGGTCCACGGACGGCACGCCTCCCAGTCGCCGCCCGGGTAGACCATGACCGCGCCGCCGTCCTTGAGGCCCGCCGTGGCCGCCTCCTGCGAGGCCGGGATGACACCGAAATCGCGCAGGCTGTCACCGAGACCCGGTGCGCGCAAAAGGATTTCGTGTGCCACCCCGTAGGTGGGCTCATTCGGGCGGCGATCCATCGCCGCCATGAAGGTGATCCACACCTCGGGCGCCCAATAGATGGACGAGTGATTGCCGATCACCAGTGCCGGCCCCGCCGCCGGTAGGTTCTCCACGCCCGTCACCTGCGGCGTGAAGTAATTCGTATAGACCCGAGCCAGGGGAAGCAGTGGGTGGTTCGGGTTCGGAAGTACCGGTGTGTTGTTCATGGAATGTCCTGTCGTATCGCGTTACCGATGACGGGCGGCACGTAACGACACACGCCGACGTTTCGAATTCTCGACGTCGAGCCGAAATGTATTGCCCCCGGACAACATCCCCATTGATAGTCCTGACGGCCGCGTCCAGCGCGGTCCGGATTGGCAGTGCGCGTGCCGCTGCGTTGCGACCGATGCCCGTCACCGTCCTCCTGCCCTTCCGAGGTTAGCAAGCCAAGCAATTGCTTGTTAGGAAGTGTGCGAAACCCAACATCCGCAGCATGATTCGCGTGTCAGCGGGAATGCCGACATAAGATGACAGGCCGGGAACACATAGTTGGATGCGCATATCCAGGTAGACGAATATTGCTGGAGTCCGAGCACTCCCGGACCCCAGCGATGGTCATGATCAGTTCAGGCCGCGCCTGCGGTACAGCGTGCCCGCCGCCAGATAGCCGACCAAACCTATTGCGGCACACCAGATCAGGGCCGTCACCGGACTGTGGCCGATCGGCGTGCCCATCAGCAGACCGCGCACGGTTTCGGTGATCGGGGTGATGGGCTGATGTTCGGCAAAGCCCCGCAACCAGCCGGGCAGCGTATGCACCGGCACGAAAGCGCTACTCACGTAGGGCAGGAACATGAAGCTGAAGGTGAAACCGTTGGCCGCCTCCGGATTCGGCGCGAGCAGACCCAGCGCGGCGGCCAGCCAGGACAGCGCGAGAATGAACAGCGCCAGCATCGCGATCACACCGAGCCAGCGAATGGGATCCGCGGTCGGCCGGAAACCGAGCGCCACCGCCACCAGAATCACCAGACCGGTGGTGATCATATTGCGCAGCACGCTTTCCGCCACGTGGCCGGTGAGCACCGACGAACGCGAAATCGCCATGGTGCGAAAACGATCGATGATGCCGCTCTGCATATCGGTGGAGACCGCCACCGCCGTACCGCCCGCACCGAAACCCGAGCACAGCAGAATGATTCCGGGAACCACGTAGTCGATATACGCCCCGCCCACATTCAGCGCGCCGCCGAAGACGTAGACGAACATCAGCAGAATCACCAGCGGGATGATGATGGTCATCAGCAGGGTGTCGGGACTGCGCAGCGTATGCCGGAAACTGCGGCCGACCATGGTGCCCGAATCCTGGGCCGCGCGAACCAGAGTGCTCATGACCGAACGCCTTTCGAGGTATTACCGGTCAGGGCGAAGAAGACATCGTCGAGATCCGGTGTGTGAATGGATAATTGGCCGATGGACAGGTCGTGATCGTCGAAATGTTCCAGCAGCCTTCGGATATCGCCGACGCTGCCGTCCGAGGGCACCGACAGCACCAACTGCTCCATATCGGCCTCCGCGGATCCCACCGCGCGAGCGGCGGCCGCCAAGCCGTGTGCGTCGGCGAAGGTCAGCCGGACGTGACCGCCGGGGGCCAGCTTCTTCAACTCACCCGAGGTGCCCTCGGCGACGATGCGGCCGTCATCGAGGACGGCGATGCGATCGGCCAGTTGATCGGCCTCCTCCAGGTACTGCGTGGTCAGGAAGATCGTCACGCCATCGTTCACCAAACCCCGGATGACGGACCATAATTCGCGGCGGCTGCGCGGATCCAAACCGGTCGTGGGCTCGTCGAGGAAGACGATGCGCGGATCACCCATCAGACTCATGGCCAGATCCAGGCGGCGCACCATACCGCCGGAGTAGGAACCGGTGCGCTTGCGCGCCGCCTCCACCAGATCGAACTGTTTCAGCAATCGCGTTGTGCGCCTGGCGGTTTCCGCCGCGCCGAGGTGCAGCAGCTTACCGACCAGGCGCAGGTTCTCCTCCCCCGTCAGCAACGGATCGACCGCCGAATTCTGGCCGGTGACACCGATGATGCCGCGTACGGCATCGGCCTCCCGGACCGGATCGTGCCCGCCCACCAGCATGCGCCCCGCATCGGGACGGCCCAGGGTGACCAGTAGCCGGACCACGGTGGTCTTGCCCGCGCCATTCGGGCCGAGTAGCGAGAAGACCGTTCCGGCAGGCACATTCAGATCTATGCCGCGCAGCACCTGATGGTCGCCGAAGGATTTGGTCAGCCCGGACACCTCGATGGCGGGCCGGTCAGTGACTGTCATGGGGAACCCCCGAATCGAAAACTGTGTATGGTCTATACTCTGTTTATAGGCTACACAGTTTCCTGGATGGCGCAAGATGTACGGGAGCGTGAGAACAGGAGGGTCGAATGGATCGGCACGACGAAGGCGTCCTGCCCAAATCGGTCAAACTGCTGTGGAACCTGGATGATCCGGGCACCCGCGGCCCCAAACGCGGTCTGAGCCTGGACCAGATCCTCGACGCGGCCGTCGCCATCGGCGATGCCGAGGGCTACGCCGCCATCTCGATGGGCCGCATCGCCAAGGAGCTCGGCTTCACACCCATGTCCCTCTACCGGTACGTGGACAGCAAGGACACCCTGATCGAGATCCTGCACGACCGCATAATCGGACCGCCGCCCACACTGCCCGCCGACGCCGGTTGGCGCGCCAACCTGCAAGCCTGGGCCTGGGCCGAATTCCACGCGATCCGCAATCGCGAATGGTGGATGGATATCCCCATGACCGGTCCCCCGCTCGGCCCGAACAATATGGACTGGCTCGAAACCGGTATGGCCGCGGTCTCCGCACTGCCCATCCCCGAACCCCAACGGCTGCAACTGGTGACGAACCTGTCCTTCTTCGTCATCGGCCGCACCCGATTCCTGCGCGACACCATGCGCCACGTCGAGGACGACAAGGATTACAGCACCATCCTCGCCGCCGTCCTGGACCCCGCCCGCTACCCCGCCGTCACCAGCGCCGTCACCAACAACGCCTTCGAAGATGACGATATGCACTGGGACGAAGGCGATTTCGGCTTCGCCCTGGACCGCCTACTGGACGGCTACGAGGTCTACATCGACACCTACCCGAACCGAAAACGCTGATCTCTCAGCCGACCCGGTAGAGCCAGAGGCGGGGGTTGGCGGGGTCGCCGGTGGGGGTCCAGCCGTAGGTTTGGGCTATGCCTTCGCCGGAGTAGGCGGTGAGGTAGGTGAGTAAGTCGGGGTGGGTGACGTGGCCGGAGGCTATGCCGTGCAGGACTATTGCGGTGAGGTCGTACGCCTCGGCGGAGTAGGTGCCCGAGGGTGAACCGGTGAGGGTGCGGTAGGCGGTGGCGAAATCGGTGGGGGCGGCGGCACAGGGGCAGGAGAGGGTGGCTCCGGTTGCCACTGTGCCCGCGCGCTCTACGAAGGCGGGGTCGTTGCTGCCGTCGCCGGAGTAGAAGGGGATGGTGATGCCCGCGGTGTGGAGCAGCGGGAGGAGGGTGGCGGATTCGGTGTAGTAGCCCGCGTAGAAGATGGCGTCGGGGCCCGCGGTGGCGATCTTCGCTACGGCGGCGTTGAAATCGCCGTGCGGGTCCAGGGCGAACGAGCAGTTGGTGTCGGCGGCCGCGCCGAGGCCGGTGGTGACGGCTTTGCCGAGGCTCACGCCGTAGTCGCTGGTGTCCCAGACCACGCAGACACCGTGATGACCGGCGGTACCCGCGAGATAGCGGCCCATGGTGACGCCCGAGAAGTCGTCGTCGGCTAGGCCGCGGAAGAAGGTGCGCCAACCATTCTGGGAGAGTTGGGAATTGGTGGCGGACGGGGTGAGGAACGGGAGACCTGCGGTGCTGAAGATCGCGCCGGTCGCCTTGGTCTCACCGGAGAAGGCTGGGCCGATCAACGCCGCGATCGAGGAATCGGCGGTGATCTTCGGCGCGAGTTGGGCTGCGGTTTGCGGATCTCCGGTGGTGTCGAACTCCTTCACCGTGATCGCGCAGCCCGGATTCTTGCGGGTGAACTGATCGACTGCCAGGCGTACGCCGCCGAGCACATTGCGGCCCAGCGCGGCATTCGGGCCGGTGAGCGCACCGGCCATGGCGATGCTGGTCGGCGGACAGGTCGCGCCACCGTCTCCGGCGGGGTCCAAGGGAGTGTCAACGGCGCCGGCCGGATTGCCGTCCCCGTCCACTCGCATCAGGGGTTGGATACCGCCGCCCGGGGTGATCGTCATCTCCCCGCCCCCGGCCGGAATGGCCGCACCCGCCGAAGAATTGGACGATCCTTTGTCCCCCGACTTGGAATCCCTTGTCGCCCAGATGACTCCGAAGGTCACCGCGAGTAGTACCACGACAGCCGTCGCGCCGATCGCGATCCATCTACCTCGGCGCGGAGGCGAGGCACTCGGAGCCGGGGTGACCGGATTCGGGTCGATCGTCGTTGGCGGCGTCGCGACAGGATTCGTGGCGATAATCGTTGGGGGCGCGGTGGTTTCGAATCTCGGCGCGGACACCATGGTCGGTGGCACACCGGTGAGGGCGCGGGTCGCGGCGGCGGCGAAATCGCGGCAGGTGTCGAAGCGTTCGGCCGGATTCTTGGCCAGCGCGCGGCCGAAGACCGCATCGAGTTCGGCGGGCAGACCACCGCGGCGGGAACTGATCGGCGGGGGCTGGAAATGCAGATGACCCGCCACCACCGCCGCGGCCGTGCCGGATTGGAAGGGCGTGGCACCCGAGAGCAGCCAGTACAGGCTGCACGCCAGCGAGTACTGGTCCGAACGCTGATCCAGGGGCATACCCGACAACTGTTCGGGTGAGGCGTAAGCCAGTGTGGCGGTGAGGGTTCCGGTGCGGGTCAGGTGAGCGGTGTCATCGCGAAGGCGGCCGATGCCGAAATCGGTGAGCAGCACCCGCTCCTCATGGCCGAGGGTGGGGCGGGCCAGCATGATGTTGGCGGGCTTCACATCTCGATGCAGCACGCCGACGGTATGCGCGTAGTCCAGGGCTTTGGCGGTCTCCCCCACAATGCGAATGGCATGCGGCGGCGGCAACTCCGGCGGTTGCAGTGCGGCCGCGTCGGAGCCGTCGATGAACTGCATGGCGATCCACAGTCGCCCGTTCTCGACCCCGCGATCGGACACCGACACGATATTCGGATGATCGAGCCGGGCGATCAATTCCGCCTCGCGCTCGAATCGGGCGCGAATCTCGGCGTCTCCCGCGAACTCCGGGCTCAACACCTTCAGCGCGACCATGCGGGGCAGGCGCGGATGCCGGGCCAGATACACCGAACCCATACCGCCGCTGCCCAGCAGCCGTTCGACCTGGTATCCCGCGAAAATCTCACCCGCACGCATCGCCCGGTCCCCTCGGCAGCTACAGATTCCCTGGAACCGTACACCGGGTACGCGAAGTGGGCGGGCGCATCGACCCCAACGCCCAACGCCTCGGCATACGACAGGCCCCCGGTCGGTAACCGGGGGCCTGTCGGGGCGAACTATCGCTCGCGAATTACTTCTTGCGCTCGCGCTTCTCGCGCACGCGCACGTTCACCTGCACCGGCGAACCGTCGAAGCCGAACTCCTCACGCAGTTTGCGCTCCAGGAACCGGCGGTAACCGGCCTCGAGGAAGCCCGTGGTGAAGAGCACGAACGTCGGCGGCCGGGTGGACGCCTGGGTCGCGAACATGACGCGCGGCAAACGCCCGCCACGCATCGGCGGCGGAGTCGCGGCCACGACCTCCTTGAGCCAATTGTTCAGGCGGCCGGTGGAAATGCGCTTATCCCACGATTCCAGCGCGGTCTCCATCGCCGGAACCAGCTTCTGCACCGCGCGACCGGTATGCGCGGAGATATTCACCCGCTGCGCCCAGCGCACCTGCACCATCTCGCGGTCGATCTCCCGCTCGAGCTGCTCGCGGCGATCCTCATCGACCAGATCCCACTTGTTGTAGGCGATCACCAGTGCGCGACCGGTTTCGGCCACCATGGAGATCACCCGCAGATCCTGTTCGGTGACCGGCTGCGAGGCATCGATCAGCATGACCGCCACCTCGGCGGACTCGATCGCCGACCGGGTGCGCAGCGAGGCGTAGAACTCGGTGCCGCTGGCATTGGCGACCTTGCGGCGCAAACCCGCGGTATCGACGAAACGCCAAGGCTTACCGCCCAATTCGACCAGCGAATCGACCGGGTCCACGGTGGTGCCCGCGACATCGTGCACCACCGAGCGCTCCACGCCCGACAGCTTGTTGATCAGCGATGATTTGCCGACATTCGGCTTGCCGACCAGCGCAACACGACGCGGGCCGCCCTGCAAACCACTGCCCTCACGCGGGGTTTCGGGCAGCACCGCCAGAATATCGTCCAGCAGATCACCGGTACCGCGACCGTGCGCGGCCGAAACCAGTTTGGGCTCACCGAGACCCAGCGACCACAGTGCGGCGGCGTCGGCCTCGAGCTTCTGATTGTCGACCTTGTTGGCGACCAGGATCACCGGGGTCTTGGAGCGGCGCAACACCTTTGCCACCGCTTCATCGGTCGCGGTCGCGCCGACCACGGCGTCCACCACGACCACGATGGCGTCCGCGGTCTGCATGGCGACCTCGGCCTGCCGGGCCACCGACTGCTGCAGACCCTTGGCATCGGGCTCCCAGCCGCCGGTGTCCTGCACCAGGAAACGGCGTCCGGCCCAGGTGGCCTCGTACGAGATACGGTCGCGGGTAACGCCCGGGACATCCTCGACCACCGCTTCGCGGCGACCCAGAATACGGTTCACCAGCGTGGATTTACCCACGTTCGGCCGGCCGACGATGGCCAGCGTCGGCATGGGCACATGCTCGGCGTCCTGCTCGCCCTCGAATTCGGCGATATCCCAATCGGCTTCATCCGACCAGATGCCATCACCGGCGAAGGTGTCCTGCGTCACTGCGCGCCTCCTGCCGAAATCTGCTGTCCGACAACGCGGTACAGCTCGTCGATAACCTCGTCCATATTCAGCTCGCTGGTGTCGACCAGCACCGCGTCCTCGGCCGGACGCAGCGGCGACACCTTGCGGGTGGAATCGAGATTGTCGCGGCGCTGCACATCGGCCAGCACCGCCTCGAAATCATCACCGCGACCCTCCGCGATGTTCTGCACATTGCGGCGCGAGGCGCGGGCCTCGGCGGACGCGGTCAAATAGATCTTCACATCGGCGTCGGTCAGCACGACGGTGCCGATATCACGGCCCTCCACCACGATTCGGCCCGCGGCGGCAGCGATCTCCCGCTGCAGCGCCACCAGCTGATCGCGCACCTCGGACACCGCCGACACCGCGGAAACGGCCTTGGTCACCGCATTGCCGCGGATCTCCGCCGACACATCCTCACCGTCGAGCAGAATCACCTCGCGACTCGGATCGGTGCCGATGGTCAACGGCAATTCCTTGACCGCCGCCACGATCGCATCGGCGTCATCGAGATCGACACCGCTGCGCAGCACGCGCAGCGTCGCCACCCGATACATGGCACCGGTATCGAGATACCGGGCCTCGAGCCGGGTCGCCAGCTTGCGCGACACACTCGACTTGCCGGTGCCGGACGGGCCGTCCATGGCCACGACCAGCGGCGCGACGCCGGTGAGTCCGCTGAGCCGATCTTTCACAGTTCCCACACCGTTCACAACGACACCGCCTCGTAGAGCTTCCCGATTTCGTCACGACCAAGAACACGCAGCGCTCCCGGGCGCTGATCGCCCAGCGCCACCGGGCCCACATGGGTGCGCACCAGCGCGGTCACCGGATGGCCGACCTCGGCCAGCAGGCGGCGCACAATATGCTTGCGGCCCTCGTGCAGCACGATCTTCACCAGCGATTTGCCCTGGCCGACCTCGAGCACCTGGAACTTGTCGGCCTTGGCCGGACCGTCCTCCAACTCGACGCCGTCACGCAGCAGCTTGGCGACATTGCGCTGATTGACCTCACCGTTGACCGTGGCCAGGTAGGTCTTGGACACCTCGTACGAGGGGTGCATCAGGCGGTGCGCCAGATCGCCGTCATTGGTGAGCAGCAGCAGACCCTCGGTATCGGCGTCCAGACGGCCGACGTGGAACAGGCGCTGCCCGGCCGCGATTCGCTCGGCCACGATATCGCCGACGCACGGGCGGCCCATCTCATCGGACATGGTGGACTGCCAGCCCTTGGGCTTGTTCAGGGCCAGATACACCTGCTCATCGCGGACCACGACACGCACACCATCGACACGAACGACCGCGTTCTCCGGATCGATGCGCAGGCCCTGCTCGGTCACGATGCGACCGTCGACCTCGATACGACCGGCCTCGATCATGTCCTCGGCCACGCGCCGCGAGGCGACACCGGCCTTGGCGAGCACCTTCTGCAGGCGTTCACCCTCGCCCCACGGGAGCTTCTTGCGGGTCTCGCGATTCTCGTCCTCGACATGCTGATGCCGCGCGGGCTTGGCATTGCTCAACATCACCGGCAGTGCGGGCGACGGGCGATGCACCTTCTTCTTCGGCGTGGGAGAGGTGCTCGGCGCGAGCGGACGACCGCCGCCGATGCGACCGCGCGAGGCATTGCGATCCTGACCGAAACCGGTGCGATCGGCGCCGAAACCGGTGCGGCCCTGCGCACCTCGCGAATCACCGGTGCGCGGGGCACCGCCGCGGGGAGCCGAACCACCGCGGGCGGACGGAGCCGCGCCGCGCGAATCACCGAAAGATCCACCGCCACTGCGGGATCCACCACGCGAGTCGTACGAACCCGAACCACCGCGGGAATCGCCACGCGAACCGTACGAACCGGAACCGCGCGAATCACCGTACGAGCCACTGCCACCGCGGGATCCACCACGGGAATCGCCGCGCGAACCGGCATAACCGGAACCGCCGCGCGAATCACCGCGTGCGCCACCGTACGAACCCGAACCGCCGCGCGAATCACCGCGTGCGCCGCCACCGTACGAACCGGAGCCGCCGCGGGAGTCCCCGCGCGAACCGCCGCCGTACGAACCCGAACCACCGCGGGAGTCGCCGCGCGACCCGCCGTAGCCGGAACCACCGCGCGAATCGCCGCGCGAGCCCTCATAGGATCCGCGAGACGAGCCGCCGTACGACTGCGAGTCTCCGCGTGATCCGCCGCGCGGCGAACCACCGCGCGAATTGCCATATGAATCGCCGTCACGCGATGACGCGGACCTGTCGGTCCGGCCTCGGGCGGCCTGCGAACCGCCCCGGGGCGATTCGAAATTACGTTTACTACGGTCCGGTGTGCCATCTCGGCGAGCGGGAGTATTCACGTTGTCCTATTTCAATCCTCGGTGCCGAGGTCGATATTCGCCTCGGCTGGTTTTTTCAGCCTGGTGAACCGTGGGTCCGTATCCAGGCTCTCGTTGATCTCGTCGATCAGGTCGACGCCCGGGAGCAGCGGCGCCAACGGCGGCAAATCCGCCAGGGACGCGAGTCCGATCCGTTCCAGGAACAGTTCGGTCGTGACGTACAAAGTGCCGTTGGTCTCCGGGTCCGTTCCGGCCTCCGCGACCAGCCCCCGCGCCAGCAGGGTCCTGATCACGCCGTCGATATTCACGCCGCGCACCGCACTCACACGGGCCCGGGTAACCGGTTGACGATAGGCGATCACCGCCAGGGTTTCCAAGGCAGCGCGAGTGAGCTTCGAACGTGCGCCGTCCAACAGCATACGTTCCACGTAGGGCGCGAATTCCTGCCGCGTGTAGTAACGCCACCCATCCCCCACGAACCTGAGATCCATACCACTGCGCCGATCGGACAATTCGGCCGACATATCGCGCAGCGCCGTCTCCACCCGCAACGCGGTCGCGTTCACCGCGTTCGCCAGCGAATCCACCGGCGCCGGCGCGTCCACCACCAGCAACATCGCCTCCAGCGCCCCCCGGAACTCGACCTCGTCCAACGTTTCCGAGTCGAGCGGATCCACCTCATCCCCGAATTCGAGACTCGTCTGCCCCGGCTCCCCGGTGTCGTGGGCAATGTCACCTAGGACGTCGCTCTCACCACCCGGCTCCGGGGTCGCGTCCTCCAGGTTCCGCACTGCCTCGGTCACCCGTAATCCTCCTCGATGGTTACCGGTTCGGGTCGGTCGCCCGGCTCGCCCACGTAGCTCACCGAGAGCGGGCCGAGTGGATCGGACTGATCGAACTCGATCGTTTTGCCGCGGTAGAGCTCCAGCAGGGCCAGGAAGCGGGCGACGATTTGCACCGCTACCTCGCAGTCGTGGCAGATCTCCGCGAAGGTGGTCCAGCCGCCTATGCCGCGGGCCTTGAGCATTTCCAGTACCAGGGCGGCCTGTTCGGCCACCGAGATGGAGTGGTTGTGCAGATGGTCCAGGCCCACTGTGGGGATCGGGCGGGGGCGGAACGCGGCCGCGGCGACCTCCGCGAAACCCGCGGCATCGACTCCCAGCGTAACGTCCGGCAACAACTCCAGGTAGCGCTCTTCCAGCGAGACCGCGCGCGGATAGCGTTGGAGCGCAGCCGCCTCCAGCTCGCCCAGCAACTCCGCGACCTGTTTGAAGGCGCGGTACTGCAGCAGGCGGGCGAACAGCAGGTCGCGGGCCGAGAGCAATTCCAGGTCTTCCTCATCGGAGACCTCGCCCGAGGGCAGCAGGCGCGCGGCCTTGAGATCGAGCAGGGTGGCCGCGACGACCAGGAATTCGGTGGTCTGATCCAGGATCTTGTCCGCGCGCAAGCCCTGTTCGGTGGACATGCTGGCGGTCAAAGCCTTGGTGTAGGCGATGAATTCGTCCGTCACCTTGTGCAGGGCGACCTCGGTGACATCGAGGCGGCGCGAGCTGATCAGCTGCAGCAGCAGATCGAACGGACCCTGGAAGTTGCTCAGCTGGAGGTGAAATCCGGTCTTCTTGTCTGAATTGACCGATTCCGGCGGTGTTTCGGGCGCGACGATATCCGCGATGACACCACTCACGGCATCGGAACCCTCGGGCAGCGGTGTACTCACGTCCACCGGGTCGGGTGCGGACGCGGGTTCGAACGCATCGCTCAACGGCCCGACCGGAGGATGACTTCCCGCGCCATGGCCCGATACGCTTCCGCGCCACCGGATTTGGGCGCCCAGGTGGTGATCGGCTCACCCGCGACGCTGGCGTCGGGGAAGCGCACGGTACGTGAGATCACCGTGTCGTAGACCAGGTCGCCGAAGACCTCGACCACACGCGTCATCACCTGCCGAGAGTGCAGGAGGCGGGCATCGAACATGGTGACAACGATGCCGTACAGCGCCAGCTCCGGATTCAACCGGTCCCGCACCTTCTCCACCGTGTCATTGAGCAATGCGAGCCCGCGTAGCGAAAAGTATTCGCATTCCATCGGAATGATCACACCGTCCGCGCAGGCCAGCGCGTTCACGGTGAGCAGGCCCAGGGACGGCTGGCAGTCGATGAGGATGTAGTCGTAGCGGCTGCGCAGCGGCGCGAGCGCGCGCCCGAGCGTGTGCTCGCGGCCGACCTCGTTGACGAGCTGGATCTCCGCCGCCGACAGATCGATATTGCTTGGCAGCAGGTCCATATTCTCGACCTTGGTGTTCATCAGCACCTGATCGACGGTGACCTTGCCCGGACCGACCAGCAGATTGTGCACGGTCTGATCCAGATCATGGTGCGCCACACCCAATCCGGCCGAGAGCGCGCCCTGCGGATCCAGATCCACCAGCAGCACCTTGCGGCCGTACTCGGCCAGTGCCGCACCGAGATTGATGGTGGAGGTGGTCTTGCCCACCCCGCCCTTCTGATTGCACATGGCGACAATCAGCGCGTCCCCGGTGTGATCGGGTGCGGGCGGCTCCGCGATCTCACGCAAAGGACGTCCGGTCGGACCGAGTTCCGCGCTACTGGCGACATCCGGCGCCTCCCACAGGGTTTGCGCGGCGGTTTCGATCCGCTGGCCCGCACCACCGGCTTTCGTCACGTCCGCTGCTCCTTCGACGTTCCTGCCCTTGCCCCGCCCCGCCCGAAATGCTGTTGGGCGGCGCGCCCGGCCGCGTGTGCGGTCCGGTATCTAACAGACGCTACCGTCTGTCGCTCCCGTACCCACGTTCGGACACGCACCCTAAACCTGCACTTCAGACAGGGAAAAAGCCGTCCAGTCCTGCGCTGACGCTGGTCGGGGCCGCTTTCCCGTTGTAGCCCTTCGGGATTGACCCATTCTGAAGCCAGACACCGGCATCGGCAGGGTTACGCCCGAATCCGAGCCGAACGGGGTGAAAACATGCGATGAAGCATGCCGTGCCCACCGCCGATTCGTCACGGCCGGGCATACCGGTGTCCATGATTCGCGGGAACACGCGTCAGGGACGCGCCAGGACGGCCTAGCGGGCGCGCGGATGGGCGGTGGCCCAGACCTCGTGCAGCGTGCCGACGGTGACCAGGGTGTAGATCTGGGTGGTGGTCACCGAGGCGTGGCCCAGGAGCTCCTGGACGACGCGAACATCCGCGCCACCGTCCAGCAGATGGGTGGCGAAGGAATGGCGCAGCGTATGCGGGGAGACGTGGGCGGCGATACCGGCCCGCTCGGCGGCGGAATGCAGTATCTGCCAAGCGGTTTGGCGCGATAGTCGGCCGCCGCGATGATTCAGGAACAGCGCCGGATTGCCTTTGCCGCGCACCGCGAGCGCGGGACGGCCCCGGACCAGGTAGTTGTCGACGGCGGCCAGCGCGGGCCGGCCGATGGGGACCACGCGCTGCTTACCGCCCTTGCCGCGCAACAGCACCGCGCGTTCGGCGGCATCGATATCGTCGACATCCAGGCCGACCATCTCCGAGATGCGCGCGCCGGTGGAGTAGAGCAATTCCAGCAGCGCGCGATCGCGCAGGCCGCGCGGGGCGTCGGCGCTCTCCCCGCCGGTGGCGTCGAGCAGGCGCGAAATCTGGTCGTACGGCAGCGCTTTGGGTAATCGCCGCGCGGGCGAGGGCGGTTTGACCGGATGCGCCACATCCGCCTCGATAATGCCCTCGGCCGCGGAGAATCGGTGCAGTCCGCGCACCGCCACCAGCGCCCGCGAGGCCGAACTGGCCGCCAGCGCCGGATGATCGGCGTCGCCCGAGCGCATGGACACCATGAAATCGGCGATATCGTGCTCGGAAACCCGCGCCAGGGTGTCGATTCCGCGCCCCTCGAGAAAACCCCGATACCGCACCAGATCCCGGCGATACGCGGACAGCGTATTGCGCGCCGCACCCCGCTCGACCGTCAAATGGTCGAGGTAGGCGTCGATCTCGCGGCTCAGCACGCAGACATCATGGCAGCAGGTACCGACAGTCAGCCGCACCACGACAAATCCGGCGCGGCCCGGCGCGCGGGCCTCCGTCATGAGGCGCGCGAACACGGGCCGGGTCCGCCGGGAAGAACGGGCGGCTTGCCGCGGGCGATTAGCTCTGGGCCGCTTTGCGTTCCAGGAAGGCGGTGGGCAGGCCCGGCCAGGGGGCGTCGGCGGGGCGGAGTTCGGCTCCGGTGGCGCGGGCGGTCATCAGGGCTGTCACGCCCGCTACCGCGGTGGCATTGGTGATCTCACCGGCGAGAGCGGCGCGGACGGCTTCGGCGAGCGGAACGCGCAGGAGCTGGATGTCCGCCTCTTCCAATTCGGGTTCGGGGCGGTCGGTTTCGTAGAGGCCGGAGGCGAGGTAGATGCGCAGCGCCTCATCGGTGAACCCGGGCGAGAGCGCGATATCGACCAGCACCGACCATTCCCGGGCGGCCAGCCCGGTTTCCTCGGCCAGCTCACGCTTGGCGGCTTCGAGGGGATCCTCGCCCTGCTTGTCCAGCAGTCCGGCGGGCAATTCCAGCAGCCGCCGTCCGACCGGATGCCGATACTGGTTGATCAGCACCACATTGTCGTCCTCGTCCACCGCCGCGACGGCGACCGCGGCGTGGTGTTCGATCACCTCGCGTTCGGCGACCTTCCCGCCGGGCATGACGACCTGATCCAGCCGCAGCGCCAGGATCGCCCCCGAGTACACGGTGCGGCTCGAGACGGTATCGAATTCATGTGTTCCGGGCGCGGATTCAGCCATTGGGCAACCTTATCTGTCGATCGGACCGCGAAACGCCGACGGCCCGGCGGATATGGGTTCCCACCATCGGGAACCCGCTCCGCCGGGCCGTATTTCGACGTGCGAACGTCAGCTGGTCACTTTCTCGCCCTCGGCGGCTTCCGGCATATCCACCGGAAGCTGTTCGGCGAGCTTGTAATCCAGCGCAGCCGCGATGAGCGCCGCGAACAGCGGATGCGGGCGCGTCGGCCGGGACTTGAGTTCCGGATGCGCCTGCGTGGCGACGAAGAACGGATGCTTGTCCGCGGGTAGCTCCACGAACTCCACCAGGTTGCCGTCCGGCGAGGTGCCGCTGAACTTCAGTCCGCTCTTGGCGATCTTGTCGCGGAAGGAGTTGTTCACCTCGTAACGATGCCGGTGCCGCTCGGACACCTCGGTGGCACCGTACGCCTGCGCGACAACCGAACCGGCCTCGAGTACCGCCGGGTACGCACCGAGTCGCATGGTGCCGCCCAGATCGGCCTCACCGGCCACGGCCTGCTGCTGATCGGCCATGGTCGAGATGACCGGGTACTTCACATCGGGCTCGAACTCGGTCGAGTTGGCATCGGTCAGACCGACCGACCGCGCCGCCTCGATCACCATGCACTGCATGCCCAGGCACAGGCCGAGGGTCGGAATGCCGTGGGTGCGCGCGTAATTGATCGCACCCACCTTGCCCTCGATACCGCGGATGCCGAAACCGCCCGGAATGAGCACCGCGTCGACATCGGCCAGATGCGATTGCGCACCGGCCGGGGTCTCGCACTCATCGGACTGCACCCAGCGGATGTTCACCTTGGCCTTGGAGGCGAACCCGCCCGCCCGCAATGCCTCGGTGACCGAGAGGTACGCGTCCGGCAGATCGACGTACTTGCCGACCAGCGCCACGGTGACCTGCTCGCGCGGGTTGTGCACCCGATCCAGCAGCCCGCCCCATACGGTCCAGTCCACATCGCGGAACGGCAGCCCGAGACGGCGCACCACGTACGCGTCCAGGCCCTCGCGGTGCAGCACCTTGGGGATGTCGTAGATCGACGGCGCGTCCGGGGTGGAAATGCAGGCGTCCACCTCGACATCGCACATGAGCGCGATCTTGTTCTTGAGCGGCTGCGGCACCTCGCGGTCGCAACGCAGGATCAGCGCATCGGGCTGGATACCGATATTGCGCAGCGCCGCCACCGAATGCTGGGTCGGCTTGGTCTTCAGCTCGCCCGAGGGACCCAGGTAGGGCACCAGCGAAACGTGCAGGAAGAAGCAGTTGTCCCGGCCCACATCGTGCCGGATCTGCCGGGCCGCCTCGAGGAACGGCTGCGATTCGATATCGCCGACCGTGCCGCCGATTTCGGTGATGACCACGTCCGGAACCTGACCGTGCAGGTCGGGTCCGGCCATGGCCAGAATGCGATTCTTGATCTCATCGGTGATGTGCGGGATGACCTGCACCGTGTCACCGAGGTATTCGCCGCGCCGCTCCTTGGCGATGACGGTCGAATAGATCTGCCCCGTGGTGACATTCGCGTCCTGCGACAGATCGCGATCGAGGAAGCGTTCGTAATGACCCACGTCGAGGTCCGTCTCCGCGCCGTCCTCGGTCACGAACACCTCACCGTGCTGGAAAGGGTTCATGGTGCCGGGATCGACGTTCAGGTACGGATCCAACTTCTGCATCGTCACGCGCAGACCGCGTGACGTAAGCAGCTGACCGAGGCTGGAGGCGGTCAGACCCTTACCGAGTGAAGAGGCAACGCCACCGCTGACGAAGATGTGTTTCGTGGCCGCGCGCGCCGGAATCCGTGATTGACCCACGGGACTTCACGGTAACACGTCTTGCGGATGCCGATCGAATGCCACGCGCGCCGTCCGGTCCCGTTCCCGCCCGCTTGCCCGGTGGTAGCGCCGATATCGCCCGCGCTGCTCGCGAATCGGTCAGCGCGGCATGGCGGCGACTGTGAGCGAGGTCGCCCTGGCACCGGTGCCGTATCGCCCGGTACCACCGTTCAGCTGCTCGGTGAGGCCGAGCACGGTGGTGAGGCGGCCGATGGCGTGATCCACATTGTCGACGGTGGTGATGGTCGCCAAGGGGGCTTCATCGCGGGCAACGGCGATCGGTCCGGGGCCTTCGGCGGCACCGTGGCGACCCGCGAGCACCACGCCCGCGCTATGCGCCCGCAAACCACCGGCGAACCTGGCGATGATGGTGCCGCGATTGTTCTCCCCGGCGCGCGCGCCGTCGCCGGTGACCACCACGGCCAGCTGTGCGGGATGCACCTCACCGAAAGCGAGGAAGCCGCCGCCGCGCAAGGTCTCCAGCGCGAGTCCGCGTTCCTGTTCGGTGCCGCGCGGCTGATTGCTCACCGGATCGGTGAGTAGCACCTGGCCGAGCAGATCCCCGCCGAGGCTGCCCTGATCGGCGGCGTCGATCTGCAATTTCGCGCCCGCCGGAACGACATTGGTGAGCGCGGTGCGCAGCCGATCGCCCTCGGCGGAATCGGTGAACGCACCGGTGAGCGCGACCCGGCCGGTGACCGTGGCTCCGGCGGCGGTCAGCGAATTGGTGACCGCGTCCGCATCGGCGTTATCGGCGTCGGGGGTGGTGAAGACCAGCACGGACTTACTGCCGAGGCTGCCCGCGAGCACCTTGGCCGCCGACCCGGTGAGGAAATCGTCGGCCGCCTTCAATTGCTCTGCGAGCCTGGTGTTCTCGGCGGTCAGCGCGTCGACCCGCTGTTTGTCCGCGGAGCCGGGAAAGAATCCGTCGCTGTGCGTGCGGGTGCCGAGCACCACGCCGAGCGCGAGCGCCAGAAAGACGGCCGCGATCGAAACCGCGTGGTGCCGAAAGGAAATCATGGGTCCCCTATTTCAGGTGGCGATCGAGCTGGGCCTGCATCCAGTGCGCGCCGCGATGCCAGGTGTCGGCGATCCAATCGGTGACCTCGGTGCCCATATGCGTGGCCAGTAGCGCGACGATCAACGCGACCAGCGCGGCCAGCACCACCAGGGCGACGGCCCAGCCCGAACCGCGGTGCCGGTACAGCGCCGCAACGGCTTTCGCGTCCATCAGTTTGGTGCCGATCTTCAACCGGGTCAGGAAGGTGGCCGGGTTGGAATCGCGGCGGCCGCGATCGAAGAACTCGTCGAGGGAGACGGCCGCACCGGCGGTGACGATCAGGCTCGCACCGTGATGATCGGCCAGTAGCAGCGCCAGATCGGCGGCCGCACCGGAGGACGGGAAGGTGGTCGCGCCGATGCCCAGATCCTGGATGCGCTCCAAACCCTTTGCGTGCCCGTCGGTATCGGCGGGCAGGATCACCTCGGCCCCGCATTTGAGCGTGGTGGCGGTGATCTCCTCCGGATCGCCGACGATCAGATCGGGGCGATATCCATTGCGGGTCAAGGTATCCGCACCGCGCCCGACGCCGATGAGCACCGGCGCGTACTCCTTGATGAACGGTTTGATGCGCTTGAGATCCTCGGCGTGATCGGGTCCGTCGCCCACCACCACGACGTGACGCTTCTTCATGTCCAGCGCGACCTCGGGCACCCCGATGCCGTCGATGAGCAGTGAGCTCTCGGTGCGAATGAACTCGATGGTGTTGCCCGCGAACGCTTCCAGATGATCGGCCAGACCGTTGCGGGCCTCGATCATGCGTTCGGCGATCGAGGTTTCAGTGAGTTCGATGCCCTCGATGAGCGCCTCGGGTTCCTTCTTCACCACCTTGTCGGCGAAGATGACGCTGCCGTCGATGCGGACCCTGGCGCCATCCTTGATCTTGGTGAAGACATCGTTGCTGAGCGCGTCGATGAGCAGAATCCCATTGGCCACCAGTACTTCCGGGCCCAGATTGGGATAGCGGCCGGAGATGGACGGCGAGGCGTTGACCACCGCCGCGACACCCGCCTCGACGAGCCGGTCGGCGGTCAGCCGATCCAGGTCCATTTCGTCCAGAACGGCCACGTCACCGGGTCCGATGCGTTGCAGCAGACGCCTGGTATTGCGGTCGACCCGGGCCATCCCGGTGATACCGGGCAGCGATTCGGTATTACGCGACAGCAGGGCCAGCATCTTCATAACGATCGATCATTACCGCAAACCCTCAACCATTGGTGGAGGCGCGCCGGTCCGCGAAGGGATTGTCTCAGTCGGACTGTGTCCTTACCAGCCGGTAAGTATATGCTCCGGACAACGGTTCGAGAGGAGACCCACCGTTATGGCCAGCACCACCGTTGATACTGTCCTGCCCGCTTCGCGCGACCGCGTCTACCAGCTCTTCGCTGATCGCGATGCCCTCAGCTCCTATCTGCCGATTCAGATTTCGCTCAAGAAGCCGGGCATCGGCAGCCCGTCCGGCGTCGGCGCCCAGTACCTGCTCGGACTCGCCGGACTCGGCATCACCGAGGAGACCACCGAACTGGTTCCCGGCGAGCGCATGGTCTACCGGGTCGTGAAGGGCGCGCCGGTCAAGCGGCACGTCGGCACCATCACCTTCGCCGACGCCCCCGGCGGCACCCGCGTGGTCTACACGATGGAGTCGGACCCGAGCCTGCCCGTGCCCGCCAAGGTGCTCGAAGCCGGTCTCAAGAGCCTGATCAACGTCTTCCTCGGCGGCGTCCGCAAGGCCGTCAAGTAGGTCACACGCATACGGCGAACGGCCCGCGGAGTTCTCTCCGCGGGCCGTTCTCGTTCCGAAAACCGTTCGGCCGGAACTACTTCGGCTGGATGTAGTACGAACCGTAGGAACCGACGCAGTCGTAGTCGTTCCATTCACCGTTGTCCATACCGCGATTACCGCGGCCCAGGCATTCGGCCAGGCTTTCGAACGGGCCCAGCGAATTCTGGTTCGGCTGGGCCACCTGGGCGCTGCCGGAATCGAGCGGGCCGGCGGTCGCGGTGGCCGCGGCCCCGGTCACGAGAGCACCGGCGCAGAGTGCGGCGGCGGCGAGACGGCTGATTGGCATCATGGTCGAATCTTTCTGTAGGACTTGAAGGTTCGAAACTGTCAGGCGGGCGCGAGCTGCTGCATGATGGCCGCGACATCGAGCCAGATGTTCTCCCGGCTCATCCGACCGTCGCGGAATTCGCAGACGTGCAGAATGCGGAAGTCCACCGGCCGATTCCCGCCGGGAATCCCCAGGAAGACCCCGGGAACCCGGCCGTACCAATGGGATTCGTCGACCAGGAAATCGTCACCGTAGTACCGGTGCAGTGTCTCGAACTTGTCCTCGTCGAGTGCCGCCAGCAGACCGTCGTAGCGCTGCCGAATGGCGGTGTGATCACGCAATATCCCGCCTGGATCGCCGACCACATCGTGTTCGGCGTCAGCAGTGAGCGTGTCCAGGATCGCGTCGACATTCTTGCTCGCCTCCCCGGCCGCATGTCTGGCGAAGAGTGCGTCCATCTCATCCCGCGTCATGACTGTTCCCTCCTGTTTTGTGAGACTCTGCTATCATCATGAGATGAGCTTCTCACGTCAAGAGAAATTTCTCACGACAGGACGGCACAACCAGAAGCAGCGAACTCGACAGGCACTGCTGGACGCCGCCATCACACTCGCCAAGGAGGGCAGGCAACCCTCCATCGCCGAGGTGGCCGACGCCGCGCGGGTCTCCCCCGCCACGGCCTACCGGTACTTTCCGAATCCGCAATCGCTCTGGGCTGATCTGGCGACCCAGCAACGCACCCGGCGTGACGACTTCACGGGAATCGTGGACGAACTCACCGGCACCGCGGAGGAACGGGTGGAAACGGTGGTGCGTTCCACCTCGCAGATACAACTCGCCGATGAGGCTCTGTGGCGCAACGTATTACGCGCCACCCTCGATCGCTGGTTCGAACAAGCGGATATGCCGGAGTCCGAACGGGTTCCGATAAGGGGAATCACCCGACTCCAGATGACCCGCACCGCACTGGAACCACTATCGGACCGGCTCACGCCCGAACACCTGGATCGGCTGGCCAATGCCATAGCCATCGTCTTCGGCGTGGAGGCCATCGTCAGCACCCGTGACACCTGTGGTCTGTCGCCCGAGGCCGCCGTCGATCTGATGGCATGGTCCGCTCAAGCCCTCGTGCGCCAGGCACTCGCCGAAGCCGAAGGCCGCCACACCGATTGAACACCCAGCCCGATTGAACACAAAGATCCGGCGGAGCACGAGGGGTGCTCCGCCGGACCGGAGTTCAGGTCTTGCTTCGACTCAGCTTGCGGCGGTGACCTTTTCGGCGTCGGCCGTGGTGAGCAATTCCCACGCGTGCGCGCGGCCGGTTTCGGTGTCGTCGAGACCGGCGAGCATGCGGGCCAGTTCGACTACGCGTTCATCGCGGGTCAGGGCGCGGACGCCGGATTTCACGCCCTTGCCGTCATCGACCTTGTCGACCACCAGGTGGGTGTCGGCGAAGGCCGCGACCTGGGCGAGGTGGGTGACCACGATGACCTGGTGGGTGCGCGCCAATCGGGCCAGGCGGCGGCCGATCTCGACCGCGGCGCGACCACCGACACCGGCGTCGACCTCGTCGAAAACCATGGTGGTGCCGTGTTCGGAACTGGCCAGCACCACTTCCAGCGCCAGCATGATGCGCGAGAGCTCACCACCGGAAGCGCTGCGGCTCAAGGGCAGCGGCTGTGCGCCCGAATGCGCGGCGAGCCGGAATTCCACCTCGTCCACACCTGTCGATCCGGCGTGCAGTTCCTGACCGTCGACCAGCAGCGGTGCGGAATCCTGCACCCCCGCGGGCATCGGCCGCACGCCGACCTCGAGCTTGGCGCGGCCCATGGCCAGACCGCCGAGTTCGGTGCTGACGGCGCTGGCGAGCTTGCCCGCCGCCTTGGAACGGGCGACCGTGAGTTTGCGCGCGGCCTCGCGCACCTTCTCCGCCGCGGTCTCGACCTCGGCGGCCAGCGCCGCGAGCGCCTCCTCCGAGACGTCCAGGGATTCCAGGCGGGTGCGGGACTGATCCGCCCACGCGATGACCCCGTCGATATCGGGCGCGTATTTCCTGGTGAGCGACTTCAATTCGGCCTGGCGGGTGAGCATGGAATCCAGTGCGCCCGGATCGGACGGCAGATCCGACAGATAGGAGCTGAGTTCGGTGGCCAGATCCACCACCACCGAAATCGCTTCGCCCAGACGGGGAGCCAGCGCGGTCAGCGCGGGATCCTCGGCCGTATCGAGGCGGGCACGCGCACCGCCGAGCAGCTCCAGCGCACCCGAACCCTCGCCCGGGGTGTCGGCGGGACCGGCGAGCGCGTCATGCGCGGCGGAGGCGGCCTCGCGCAGCGAATCCAGATCCGAGAGCCTGCGCACCTCGGCGACCAGGCGCTCATCCTCACCGGGTTCCGGTGCGATGGCGTCGATTTCGTTCAGCGACTGGGTGAGATGATCGGCCTCGAGGGCCAATTCGCGACTGCGCGCGGTGCGTTCGAGTAGCTGATTGCGCGCCTCGAGCCAGTTCTTGCGCACCTTCTGATATTTGGTCAGCAGCGCCGACACACCGTCACCGGCGAACTGATCCAGTGCGTGCAGCTGCTGATCCGGGCGCTGCAGGCGCAGCTGATCGTTCTGGCCGTGCACGGTGAGCAGCGGTGTCGTGAAATCGGACAGCACCGATGCGGGCACACTGCGCCCGCCCAGATGCGCGCGCGAGCGGCCGTCGCTGCCGACGGTGCGCACGGCGATCACGCTGCCGTCGTCATCGTGTTCGGCGCCGGAGGCTTCCATCACCTCCTTGACCTCGGAGACCGCGCCCTCGTGGACTGCGTCCACGGTGAAGCGCCCCTCCACCAGCGCGCGCGACGCGCCGAGCCGCACCCGGCCCGCATCGGCGCGCGCGCCGCTGAGCAGGTGCAGGCTCGTGACCACCATGGTCTTGCCCGCACCGGTCTCACCGGTCAAAACGGTCAAACCTTCATGGAATTGCGCGGTGGCGGTGGAAATTACGCCCAGCCCGTCAATCCTGATCTCTGTCAGCACTCGTGCTCTCCGTCCGTCGGCCTCGCCAGCCTGTCACGGGTAACTGGAACTTGCGCACCATCCGGTCTGCGAAGGGTGCGGAATCCAAACGCACCCAGCGCACCGGCTCGGCCCCGCGGACCGCCTCGACCCGGCCGCCCCGCGGCAGTGCGAGGGTGCGTCGGCCGTCCAGGAAAACTATTGCATCATGGCCCGTCGCAACGGTTTCCACCGCTATGCGGGACTCCGGGCTGGTGACCAGGGGCCGCGCGAACAGGGCGTGCGCATTACTCGGAATCACCAGCAGCGCTTCGAGTTCGGGCCACACCACCGGACCGCCCGCCGAGAAGGCGTATGCGGTCGAACCGGTAGGCGTGGCGATCAGCACACCATCGCAGCCGAAGGAAGAGACCGGTCGCCCGTCCACCTCCAGCACCACTTCGAGAACGCCCATGCGCGCGGCGTTTTCGATACTGGCCTCGTTCAGCGCCCAGCCGCTTTCGACGATCTCATCGTCGACGCGCACCCGGACATCGATGGTCATCCGCGTTTCGAGCGTGTAGTCACCGCGCACGACCTGCGATAGCGCCTCATCGAGGTGTTCCGCCTCGGCCTCGGTGAGAAAACCGATGCGGCCCAGGTTGATTCCCAGCACCGGCACCGACGCGTCCCGGGCCAGTTCGGCGGCACGCAGGAAGGTGCCGTCACCGCCTAGCGCCAGCACCATCTCACAGCCGACCGCCGCGTCCGGGCCGTGCGCCATGACGCGCACCGGATACCCGTCCGCGGCAGCGGCATCGTCGAGATCGAAACGCGTGCTGTAGGCCTCGTCCTCCAGCACCCGCAGGCAGATGCCGGCCTCGGCGAAAATCTTGGCCACCCGATGCGCGGTCTCGGTGATCTCGGACCGCCCCGGATGCGCGACCAGCAGGATCTCCCGTGCGGCGCCCCGCGAATTCACTGTGGTCCCTCCTGAACCGCCCGATCGATCAATGCCGCCACCCGAGCCTGTTCCTCCGCACTGTATGCGGCGGGGACAGAGCTCGCAGCGGACACCGTATCGCCCGGCACCGACAAGCTGTCATCGACAGCGCGAACGCCATCGGACTTCGCGGTGTCTTCCTGCGCGGCGGCCGATTCCGCCGCCTCCTTACGCAACCACAGGAAGTACTCGACATTTCCGGACGGACCCGGCAGCGGACTCGCCGTCACACCCCGGGTGCGCAGGCCCAGCTTCGCCGCGGCGGCCGCCACCTCGCGCACCGTCTCCGCGCGCAGCGCCGGATCCCGTACCACGCCACCGGATCCGAGCCGATCCTTGCCGACCTCGAACTGCGGCTTCACCATGGGCAGCAGATCCGCCCCGGGCGCACAGCAGGCCGCCAGCGCGGGCAGCACCAGCGCGAGTGAGATGAACGACAGATCCGCGACCACCACATCGACTGTGCCACCGATGAGTTCGGGGGTCAGCGCGCGAACATTGGTGCGGTCGTGCACTTTCACCCGGTCGTCGTTCTGCAGCCGCCAAATCAATTGGCCGTAGCCGACATCCGCGGCCACGACTTCCTTCGCGCCCTTGGACAGCAGCACATCGGTGAAACCGCCGGTGGAGGCACCCGCGTCCAGGCAGCGTTTACCGTCGACCGAGACGCCCTCGGCCTCGAACGCCGCGAGCGCACCGAGCAACTTGTGCGCGCCGCGCGAGGCCCACTGCACCTCATCGGGCTCATCCCGCACCAGCAACGCGGCAGCGGTCTCCACCCCCGTCGCCGGTTTGGTGGCCACACTTCCATTGATCAGGACGCGGCCCGCGCTGATCAGCTCGACCGCGTGTTCCCGCGATCGCGCCAATCCGCGGCGAACCAATTCCGCGTCCACCCGTGCGCGCCTGGCCACCTCAGATCTTGTCCACCGTTGCGAGTGCGTGCACCAGCACATCGTGCGCCTGCTCCAGAATTCTGGCGCGCCGCACCAGATCCGTGCCGTCGGACGCCGAATCCCGCGCCCCCGCCGACAATTCGGCCAGCAGCGCGTCCACTTCCGTGCGCACCCGCACCGGATCGGCGAATTCCTGATTCGCACCCGCCATATGCTGGCCCGGCAGCGGCATCCCCGGACGGGGACCCGGCGCGGGCTGCTGCGGATTAGACGTGGGCATACTCATCGTGGCGTCAACGCTACCCGAACTCGCATTCGAACAGTATCCAGCCCACGAGGTTCATCCGGTGTGTCCGATCGGCCCCGGCGGGTGCGCGGGTACGGAAAATCGGTGGACTCGACTGGCAGAATCGGGCAAATGGACCGCAACTTCGAGGAATTGATCGCGGAGGCTGATTCGGTCTCCGTCGCCGGCTGGGATTTCTCCTGGCTGGCCGGGCGCGCCACCGAGGAACGGCCGTCCTGGGGGTATCAGCGGCAGCAGGCGCAGCGGCTCACCACCGCGCGGGCGGCACTGGATATTCAGACCGGCGGCGGGGAGGTACTGGCCGAGGCGGAGCATTTCCCGCGCACCATGGTCGCCACCGAATCCTGGCCGCCGAATCTCGCCAAGGCGACTCGACTGCTGCATCCGCGCGGGGCGGTCGTGGTCGCCGATCCCGATGAACCGCCGCTGCCGTTCGCGGACGAGGCGTTCGATCTGGTGACGAGCAGGCATCCGGCCACCATCTGGTGGGAGGAGATCGCACGGGTGCTGGAACCGGGCGGGGTGTACTTCGCACAGCACGTGGGGCCCGCCAGTGTCTTCGAGATCGTCGAATACTTCCTGGGACCGCAGCCCGAGGCGCGCAAGGGGCGCGATCCGGAGATCGAGGCCGCCGGGGCGCGCGCCGCCGGACTGGAGATCGTGCAGGCGCGCACCGAACGACTTCCCATGCGGTTCAACGATATCGGCGCGGTGGTGTACTTCCTGCGCAAGGTGATCTGGATGGTGCCGGGATTCACCGTGGCGCAGTACAAGGATCGGCTGCGCGATCTGCACGAGCAGATCACGACCCAGGGGCCGTTCGAGGCGTATTCGGCACGGACCCTGTTCGAGGCCCGAAAGCCCAACTGAGCCTTCGGGTCTCGATAGGGAGCGTCAGTCCTGCGCGGCGGGCGGTGCGGAGATCGCGATCGCGCGGCCGGGGAACTTCGCGAGCAGGGCCGCGATCACCTCGGCGATATCACCGTCACCCGGGATGACCGGGGCGGTATCGGCGATCGGATGATTCAGGGCGTCAAGGGTTTCCGCGATATAGGTGGGCAGGTGCTCGATCGGCTGGGTGCGCAGATCCTCGAGGGTGCTCACACCGGTCAGGACCATGAACGATTCCAGGCCGACGCAGTGCGCGCCGTCGATATCGGTGTCGAGGCGGTCGCCGACCACCAGGGCGTTGCGGGTTCCGGCGCGCACCAGCGCGTCTTCCAGCAGGGGCGCATACGGTTTGCCCGCCACGAGCGGTTCCCGGGCCGAGGCGGTGCGCAGGGCCGCGACCATGGAACCGTTACCGGGTGCGAGACCGCGTTCGTTCGGGAGGGTCGCATCGGTGTTCGAGGCGACCCAGAGCGCACCGGCGCGCAAAGCGTAGGCGGCCTCGGCCAGATCCGCCCAGGCGGTCTGCGGCGAATGACCCTGGACGACCGCGGCCGGAGCGACGCCGTTGAAACGGCGGATCGGTTCCAGGCCAACGGCATTCACTTCGGCCACCAGATCATCGGTGCCGACGACCAGCACCGTCGAGCCGGGCTCCAGCCGGTTCGCGAGCATATGGGCGGCGGCCTGCGCGCTGGTGACGACCTCGTCTTCGGCCGCGCGATAACCCAATTCGCGCAGATGCTCGGCCACCACGGGGGCCGAGCGGCTGGCATTGTTGGTCACATAGACCAACTGCTGGTCACCCGCGACCGAAAGCGCTTCCGGCGCACCCGGAATCACCTCCGGTCCGCGATACAGGGTGCCGTCCAGATCCAGTAGCAGTGCGCCGAATCGATCCCGAAGCCGCATATCGCCGCCCTCTCCCAAAGTTCCCGGCCTACAGGTCGGCCGCCCCCGTTCGGGGACGGCCAGCCTACTAGGCCGATGTCACAGCCTGCCTTCGCGCGGCGGCTGATTCGCATCGGCTACCGCGGTCACCTGGTTCGAACCGTTACTGCTCGTCGTCGTAGGCCGCGGGCGAATCCTCGGATTTCACAGTGGACTTCGCGGCTTCCGGCTTCGTGGATCCGGCCTTGTCCGCCGGGGCCTTGTCATCGTCGACATCATCGGCATCGTCCGCGTCGTCGACGTCTTCATCATCTTCATCTTCGTCGTCGACGTCTTCATCATCTTCGTCGTCGGCGTCTTCGTCGTCCTCGGTGCCGTCCTCGACCTGGGCGGTCCAGTCCGGCTCGTCCTCGGAGTCGTCCTCGGCATCCACGGCGACGGCGTTCGCGGTCCAGCTATTGCCCGAACCGCCCTCGGCCAGATCCGCGGCACGGTCCTCGGCGTCGGTCTCACCCTCGGCGTCGGCGGAGGCTGCGTTCATGAACCAGGTCAGCGATTCCTCACGACGACCGGCGGCCAGCAGCGCCTCGGCGTAGGCGTAGAACAGCCGCGCCGAAGCCGAACCGGTACGCGACGGATCCAATTCGGGCGTCTGCAGGGTGACCACGGCCTGGTCGTACTGACCCAGATCCATGCGGGCACCGGCCACCACGATGCGGAGTTCGGTGGCCTCGTCGCCCTTGAGCAGGCGGGCCTCGTCACTGCGGCCCAATTCGATGGCCCGCTCGGGACGACCCAGACCGCGCTCACAGTCGGCCATGACCGCGAGCAGTCCCGAACCACCGGACATGCGGCGCGCGGTGCGCAGCTCGGACAGCGCCTCGGCCCACTCACCCGCGTGATAGGCCGCGACACCGGCGGTTTCGCGCACGACGGCGATCCGGCCGGCCCGCTGCCGCGCGGCACGAGCGTGCGCCAGCGCCAGCTCGGGATCCTCGTCCAGCAGCTGGGCGACCATGATCAGGTGCCGCGCAACGGATTCCGCATTGCTCTTGTCCAGGCTCAGCAGATCGCGGCGCACGGCCGGATCGAGATCGGCGGCCTGCACGTCATCGGGCAACTCCGGCTCATCCGGGCGACCCTCACGACGCTCGCCGCCCCGGGCACCGGGACCGCGCGCACCCTCGCCGCCGCGGCGACGGTCCGAATCCCCACCGGGATACGACCGCTCGGCCCGCTCCGGACGCTCGGAGCGCTCGAACCGCTCCGGCTTCTCCGCGCCCTCGGCACGGGGCGAACGCTCCGGCTTCTCGAACCGCTCGGACTTGCCGAACCGCTCCGAACGATCCCGATCCGGGCGATCACCGCGATCGGGACGATCAGCGCGATCACGATTGAATCCGCCACCGGAATTGCCGCGATCACCGAAGTTGCTGCGCCCGAAGCTCTTACGATCGTCGCGGTCGCCACCGCGGTTATCGCGATTGAAGCCACCACGGCTATCGCCACGGTTGTCTCCACCACGGCTGGAATTGTCCCGATCGCGGTTGAACCCACCGCGCTCGCCGCCACGGCTGTCGCCGCCGCGATTGAACCCGCCCCGGCTGTCACCGCCACGGTTATCCGAACCACGGTTGAAACCACCACCGCGGCTATCGCCGCCACGATTGTCGCGATCGCGGTTGAATCCACCGCGCTCGCCATCACGGTTGTCGCGGTTGAACCCGCCACGGCTATCGCCACGACTGTCCCCACCGCGATTGAAGCCACCACCGCGGCTGTCACCGCCACGATTGAAGCCGCCACGATCGTTGTCACGACGCTCGCCACCGCGACTATCGCCACCACGGTTGTCGGAGCCCCGGTTGAAACCGCCGCGCTCACCGCCACGGCTTTCGTTCCCGCGATTGAACCCGCCGCGATCGCCTTCACGACGCTCGCCGCCACGGAATCCACCACGGTCGTTATCGCGGCCCTCGCCACGATTGAATCCGCCCCGGCTGTCACCGCCACCGCGGTTGTAGCCGCCTCGGTTATCGCTGTCACGGTTGAAACCGCCGCGACCACCGGAATTGCTGTCATTGTCGCGGCGGAATCCGCCACGATCGTTGTCCCGGCCCTCGCCGGAACGGTTGAATCCACCGCGCTCGCCACCGCCGCGGTTATCGCCGCCACGATTATCGGAGCCGCGGTTGAAACCGCCGCCACGGTTGTCGCCGGTACGGCCGCCACCGGAACCGCCACGGCTGCCGCCGGAATCTCGGTTGTAGCCGCCGCGCTCACCGTCACCGCGGCCCGCGTTATCGCGACCACCGCGGTTGAAGCCGCCTTCCGGACGATCGGATCCGCCGCTACGGCGGAAAGGTTTGCGGCCGTCGTTGTGCTCCGCCACGGTGGTCCCTCTCTATAGTTTGCCTGCGGTACCCGGCCGCGGCGCTGGCGCGCGTGACGGTCGGCGGGACGTTCTGTTTCCCACCACCACAAATTCAATCACGCACCGCTGAGCCGCCAAGCGGCACCGGGTCGTAAAACGCCGAAAGGGGACCCAGCAAGTGGGTCCCCTTTCGCGAAGGATGTTCCGGCGGTGTCCTACTCTCCCACACCCTGTCGAGTGCAGTACCATCGGCGCAGGTGGCCTTAGCTTCCGGGTTCGGAATGGGACCGGGCGTTTCCCCACCGCTATAGCCGCCGTAACTCTATGAAACTGTACACAGAGAGCAACTCACTCCACCCCGAAAGATGTTGTGGTGCTTCTGAGTATCTGTGTGTTGTTTCAGATACCGCACAGTGGACGCGTAGCTTCTTTGTTGGTAAGTCCTCGGCCTATTAGTACCGGTCACCTGCATGCGTTACCGCACTTC